>JABDNM010000128.1 GCA_013043825.1 Flavobacteriaceae bacterium | reverse complement strand
CCCGTGTACCTCATCAGGGACGGTAACAATGAATTCAACCTGGAGTTTGTCGCCGAAAACATAAATCTCAATTCCAAAGACCTTTACTTTGAACCTACCTTATCCAGCAATGGTGAGAACCAGGTGCTTTCCATGAAACTAAAGTCTTCTCCAAATAGCTTTTTGGAATACCGTTATGAGCTGAAACCTGGAGAATATATGATGGACTTCAGTATCCGGTCCCAAGGCCTCGAAGGAGTGGTCAATACGTCTCAACCTATTTATCTGGACTGGAAATTTCAGGTTTATAGACAAGCAAAGAGTATTACTTACGAGAATCGATATACCCGGCTCACTTACGAATTTGAGAATGGTGCAGATCACGACAAACTTTCTCCTACCGGAGAAGATGAAGAAACCGAGAAGGATGTGACCTGGATGAACTTCAGACAGCATTTCTTTAGTTCCATGTTGCTGTCGGATACCCCTTTACCGGAGGTGCAGTTTACATCGGTCGACCTGGTGGAAGACGATGCGGTCGACACCCTATATACCAAAAAGTACGGTGCGAAGATGTTGCTTGAGCCCAAGGGCGGTGGAATCGCATACGATATGAACATGTACTACGGTCCAACCGACTATCAAATATTTAAGAAGTACGACCGGAACCTGGATGAGGCCATGCCTTTAGGATGGGGTATCTTCGGAATGATCAACAAATACATCATCATCCCCGTATTTGGGGTTTTGAGTAATTGGTTCCCTGCAGGGATCGCGATTATCGTGCTTACTATTCTATTTAAACTCTTACTGTCTCCTGTTCAGTACAAACAGTATGTGTCCCAGGCTAAAATGAAGGTGTTAAAACCTGAAATTGACGCGATTAGGGAGAAATACGGTGACAATAAGATGAAGATCCAGCAGGAAACATTGAAATTGCAGAATATCGCAGGGGCCAGTCCGCTGAAAGGTTGCCTGCCTGCCCTCTTGCAAATCCCAGTGTTCTATGCCCTGTTTACGTTTTTTCCAACTGCCTTCGACCTCAGACAAAAGAGCTTTCTGTGGGCAGATGACCTGGCAAGCTTCGATGTAGTGGCTAATCTACCGTTCAAGATTCCTATTTATGGAGACCACGTTAGTTTGTTCCCCATCCTGGCGTCGGTGGCAATTTTTGTTTATATGATGATGAGTATGGGTCAGAATATGCAGCAACAACAGCAGCCGGGAATGCCCAATATGAAATTCCTCATGTACTTATCGCCGTTGTTTATGTTGGTATTCTTCAACCAGTACGCAAGTGGATTATCGGTTTATTATTTAACATCCAACCTCATTACGATTGGAATCATGTTGGTGATAAAGAAATTCATCATCGATGAGGATAAGATCCATGCAAAGATCGAGGCCAATAAAAAGAAACCCAAAAAACAAAATCGTTTTCAGCGTAAAATGGCCGAGATGATGGAACAGGCAGAGGCGCAGAAAAAGGCACAAAAGAAGAAGTAATAGGCAGAGCGAATTGGCACAATTTATGCTTGGCTAGGACGTTAACCTATTCAAATGAGCACCATGAAATTAGCGTTGTTTCTTTCTTTCTTCGGAAGTCTGTTTTTTCTTGTACCTGCTATTGGTCAGGAGGTCAACCAATATGACGCAGCGGGACAACGACATGGAATTTGGAAGAAAAATTTTCCAAAGAGTGATCAACTGCGTTATGAAGGCAAGTTTGAACATGGCAAGGAAGTGGGTACTTTCAAATTTTATTGTGAGGATTGCGGTTCTCAGCCTATGGTAATAAAAGAATTTGATAAAAATTCAGATCGTGCCGAAGTAAAGTACTTCACCAAAAAAGGAAAGCTGGCCAGCGAAGGACAGATGCGAGGTAAAGAGCGTGTTGGTGAGTGGGTGTATTACCATAAAAAAGGCAACACCGTCCTCACTCGTGAAACTTATGTCAATGGAAAGCTGGATGGAAAGAAGGTCACTTATTATCCCGATGGCACTCTCACGGAAGAACTAACTTACGATAGAGGATCGCGGGAAGGCCCCAATAATTATTATTCTCCCGATGGAGTTCTCCTCAAAAAACTCCAATACATCAACGACCAGCTGCACGGGCCCGCAGAATACTATGATGCACAAGGAAATCTTACCATCAAAGGTCAATACATCAATGGAAAGAAACATGGTCTGTGGAAATACTACAAAAATGGTAAGGTGGAGTTGGAAGAAACCTATCCGAAACCAAGGCCCAGGAGCAATTAGATGTAAGGATTTTGTAACTTTGCCGTCCTAAACGATCATGAAAAAAAGAGTTGTTGTCGGACTTAGCGGTGGAGTGGATTCCAGTGTAGCAGCCTATCTTCTTAAAGAAGAGGGTTACGATGTCATTGGTCTGTTTATGAAGAACTGGCATGATGATTCAGTGACGATTTCCGATGAATGTCCCTGGCTGGAAGATAGCAATGATGCGATGTTGGTGGCTCAAAAACTAGGGATCCCCTTTCAAACCGTAGATCTCAGTGAACAATACAAGGAGCGGATCGTGGATTATATGTTCCACGAATATGAGATGGGAAGAACCCCCAATCCCGATGTGCTCTGCAACCGTGAGATCAAATTCGATGTTTTTATGAAGATTGCCCTGGAGTTGGGAGCCCACTATGTGGCTACGGGTCACTATTGCAGAAAGGGAACGATCCAGAAGGATGGAAAGACCATGTACCGCCTGCTCTCAGGCAAAGATGGAAATAAGGACCAATCCTATTTCTTATGTCAGTTATCTCAGGAACAATTGGCAAAAACACTATTTCCCGTTGGGGAACTCTTAAAACCTGAAGTGCGGAAGATCGCTTCGGAACAGGGATTAATAACAGCAGAGAAGCGAGATTCCCAGGGTTTATGTTTTATAGGAAAAGTGCGTCTACCCGAATTCCTACAGCAACAATTAGCACCCAAGGAAGGACTCATCATTGAAGTTCCTGAGGATTATTCTCACTACGATAAGGCCATGCCCCGGTTCGATTCCGAAGATGAAAAACTGAAATATCTTTCGGAAAAATACCACTACCATGCTTCAGATGGAAAAGTCGTGGGTAAACACCAGGGAGCACATTACTATACCAAAGGACAGCGAAAAGGACTGGGAATTGGTGGAACCAAAGAGCCATTATTCGTGATCGACACCGATGTTGAGGAAAATGTCATCTATATGGGGCAGGGAAAGGCACATCCGGGGCTTTACAGACGCGGATTGTTCGTTGAAAAGGAAGAAATTCATTGGATTCGGGAGGACCTAAGATTGAAAGTGGATGAACAAATGCAGGTCATGGCGCGAATTCGATATAGACAGGAATTACAATCTGCCATATTACATCAAACTGTTTCCGGGCTTTATATTATCTTTGATCAACCGCAGTCGGCGATTACCGAAGGTCAGTTTGTGGCCTGGTACCAAGGAGATGAGCTGCTGGGTAGCGGTGTAATTTCATGATCCTTATTTGTGAATAACAAGATCACTCAACTATTCGGAATACAATACCCTATTGTCCAGGCTGGAATGATCTGGAACAGTGGCTGGCGACTGGCCAGTGCTGTAGCGAATGCTGGAGGCCTTGGCTTATTGGGTGCAGGATCGATGTATCCCGAAGTGCTTCGCGAACACATTCAGAAATGTAACAAAGCGACCAACAAACCTTTTGGGGTGAATGTTCCCATGCTATACCCCGATATTGATAAAATCATTGACATCATAATCGAGGAAGGGGTTAAGATTGTATTTACTTCTGCAGGAAACCCAAAAACCTATACTTCCAGGCTAAAACATCAAGGGATTACCGTCGTGCATGTGGTAAGCAGCGTAAAATTCGCGCTGAAAGCCCAAGAAGCAGGGGTTGATGCCGTGGTGGCAGAAGGATTTGAAGCCGGAGGTCACAACGGTCGGGAAGAAACCACCACATTTACCTTGATCCCGATGGTCAAGGAACAAATTAATATTCCCCTAATCGCAGCAGGAGGGATTGCAACCGGACGAGGGATGCTGGCAGCCATGGTATTAGGTGCCGATGGAGTACAGGTAGGTAGTCGCTTTGTGGCTAGCGAAGAGAGCAGCTCACATCGTGCATTCAAACAATTGGTAGTAGATGCCGGTGAAGGTGCAACTTTATTAACACTCAAGGAACTTGCACCAGTTCGAATGATGAAAAATAAGTTCTTTCAGGATGTTATGAAACTTTACGAAGCGAATCCCTCTGTGGAAGATCTGAAAGACCTCCTAGGCAGGGCCCGTGCCAAGCGTGGAATGTTCGAAGGTGACCTGGAAGAGGGAGAACTGGAAATAGGGCAGGTGGCCGGACTCATCCACGATATCAAACCTGCGGCTAAGATCGTCGCAGACCTCATGGCCGAATTTGAACAGGCAAAGAATACAGTGTCACAACTTTAATTCGTCATTTCTCTTCTTCCGAAAGTCGGTACGTCCATATCAATAAGATCGCAATCAGTAATAAAAATGGTGCGGTTATCACTCCGGGTGTATATCGTTGCTGAATGACGGACCACGCAGGATGACCAATTCCATTGACGATTTCTATTACTATCCAAATCCAAATGAGTGTCCAGGCATACGTTTTTTTGGCTTTCACCACAAAGAACCATACAAGGATCCCAACCACAAACAAACCAATATTGATCACCAGAAAACCGGTTTCGAGGTTTGAAGAGATCAATCCGCAGAGATAAGCGGCCGGGGGGAAAGATTCCCAGAGTGCACCCAGGTATTCCTCGGTAGAATGGAGGGCTTGAAAGATCACGATCAGGAGAAAAAAATTTATCGCCTTTTTGTTAATTTTTTTGCCCATTTCGGTGTAATTCAGTGTTCCTTGAATCATTAAAGTACTCAAAATATGGGCATTTAGCAGAGAATTTGTATAATTGTCTAAGAATTACTGTAACCGGGGATTATGCAGAAATTACTCATAGTGCTATTGATCGTATTGGTTTTACTGGTCGCTTTCAGTGCGTATTCGGTCGCGAAGATCATACGAGCCAGGCGCGCCGGTAGAAAAATCTACAAGCGCAACTTATATTACCAGTTTCTTACCAAACTTTTCGTAAGAGATCTTCCCGACTAGTATTCCGACTGTTTTTCTACAAATTCCTTGAAGTTTTCCAGCCACTTCATCACCTGCTTTTTGAACAGACCAGGAAATAACCAAGCCATTATCTTGGGTAGGAAGCCCCTGAAGGCCGTATAGTGAATTTCGGTATCGTATTGTGTCCTGTTCTCATCCAAAGCCGTGAAATTGCAAATCATGGTATTGTCCATGTGTGTATGGTGGTAGTGCCCTACGAATTTGTGCGGAAGATCATTTTCCACGATGGTCTCGGTCAACTTCATTACACCTTTTCCTTGTTTATAAGTGAAGAGCGATTTGGATCCCTCCTCGCCAGGATTCCCTTCTAAAAGCTCTTTACTGATAAATCCCTCTTGGTATTCACCTAAATTAGCAGGATCGGCGAAATAACCTGCCACCATTTCCATTGGTTTATCCACTATCACCGTACAGTTAAATTTCATAGTCGTTTATTAATTCTACAAAGCCGGCCAAAGTACCTGGAAGAAGACCCAAAGCAGCACTACCAGCAGGGCCGTGCCTAACAAAGCTACCTTTAAATCGAAATTTCCGGATCGAACTTTGATGATAGCCAGGGGTATAAGTAACAATAACAATCCAAGTAATCCTCCACAACCAATTAACACGATCAATACCAGTAAGAATCCGTCCTTGCCAGAGAATAGAAATTTGATCGGACTCATTTCAGAATCGCCCATCTTGGATTTTATCCGCAGGGCAATCAAACCGTAAATCCCGAATATGAGTGGAACATACCAGTAAAGTACAGAGTTCACCAATTCGGTCTCCGACATATTATCGAAATTGAAGCCATAGAAATAAATCAACAGACCCAGTCCAAAGGCAATGGCGATGAGGTAGAGGTATTTTAACATAACAGCTTGGTTTTGAAGTTTTATTTTTTCAATTGTTGTTTGAACAACCAGGGGAAAAGATCTGGCTCCTTGAACGCATTATTCCAACTTTCGTGTTGCACTTCCGGATAGATCGTGAGCCTAACGCCAGCTCCCGCTTCTAGAAGCGCATCATGAATTTTTTTCGATTCTCCTTGTGGTACTACCGGGTCATCTTCGCCGTGAAATATCCACCATGGAGTTTCACAGATTTGATCGGCAATTTCAGTATTTGCTCCTCCACATATGGCGAAAGCGGCAGCAAAGGTATCTGGATGACGTCTCACAAGCTCGAATGTACCCATGGCTCCCATGGATAGACCACCCACATAGATCCGACTTCTATCAACATTATATTCGGAAAGGAGATGATCCAGCAAGCGACTCAGCAACTGCTGTTGTGCATTGTTCTCCGCATTCGGTGAATAGGTAATCTTACGTCCATCTGCAGTCATTTCAGATTGAATATCGTGCCAATACCCTTTGGAAGCACATTGCGGGAATACAACTACGGCAGGATAACGCTGCCTTATGTCATTATTTAGAAAGGTTCCAGCACCATGCGTAAGCTGGGCCTCGTTGTCGTTACCTCTTTCTCCAGAGCCATGCAGGAATACTACCAGAGGATAATTCGAAGTTTGTGAGTAATTCAAGGGAAGTAGTATGCGATAAGGAAGTGTATCCAATTTTTCTACAAGCTGCTCCTTTTTAAATGCTGAAAGGTCCTGGGCGATCAAACCTTGAACCGAGATCAAGAGTATATAAAGGAAAAGCGGGTAAAATTTGTATGTGCGCATAAAACGAATCGATTCAGATCAATGTTAAAAGTAAATTATTTTTTCTGAATCCGCACTTTTCGAGATTTTAATCAGTTGCAAACCATCTCCTTATGGATGAATTAGAATTTGGTTGCGTGTTAGATCTTCCATGGTTTCCCGCTTTCGTATAAGATGTGCCTTGCCGTCCTTCCATAGTACTTCTGCCGGACGGTATCGGCTATTATAATTACTGGACATGCTGAAACAATAAGCCCCGGCGTTGCTAAATGAAAGAATGTCCCCTTCACTTATTTCTGGAATCCGGCGATTATTTGCGAAAGTGTCTGTCTCACAGATATATCCCACTACCGAATAAAATCGTTCTCGTCCGCTGGGATTGGATATATTTTCAATTTCATGCTGACTACCATATAACATGGGTCGGATGAGGTGATTGAATCCACTATCTACCTGTGCGAATACGGTGGATGTAGTTTGCTTGACCACATTTACCTGGACCAGGAACTTACCTGCCTCGCTCACCAGGAATTTTCCGGGTTCGAACGCCAGGGTAAGTTGCTTCCCATACTCTTCGCAAAACTCGTTGAAGCGGCTACTTAGTTTCTTACCCATTTCATCCACATTGGTCTCAATGTCCCCTTCCTTATAGGGTACTTTAAATCCACTTCCGAAGTCCATAAACTCCAATCGGTCAAAATGCCTGGCCGTTTCGAATAGAATTTCCGACGCATAAAGGAATACATCTATGTCTAGAATGTCACTTCCCGTGTGCATATGAATGCCGTTGACATGCATCCCTGTATTTTTAACAATTCGCTCAATATGTGGTAGTTGATGGATAGAGATGCCAAACTTGCTATCGATATGCCCTACCGAAATATTGGTGTTGCCACCGGCCATCACATGGGGATTGATTCGAATACAAACGGGAATTTCAGGATGCTTGGTGCCAAATTGTTCCAGGATGGAGAGATTGTCGATGTTGATCTGCACCCCGAGTCCGGAGGCCTTCTCAATTTCATCCAAGGAGACTCCATTGGGCGTATAGATAATTCTATTTACAGGAATACCAGCTTCCATGGCAATTAGTACTTCCTGAATGGATACGGTATCCATACCAGCACCCAGGCTGCCTAAAAATTTTAAAATGGAGATATTGGAAAGGGCCTTTACTGCGTAATTGATGTTCAGTTGCTCCACATCTCGAAATGCTTCTTTCAAACGATTGTATTGTGAAGCAATGCGTTCGGCATCATACACATATACAGGGCTCCCAAATTCTCGTACGATCGATAATAAATTCTCGTTGTTCATAATCACTTAAAATGAAGGCGGCTACAGCCTGTGAGTCTCCAAAATTAGTGGGTTGTTGGGAAACAAGAAAAAAGATCACTCACTATTTTGATCGACCTGTGATATTTTAACTTGGGAATTCGATTTCGTTCGGTTAAAATACTCTGGCTACAATTCCCTTCTCTCGCAGACATTTATTACTTTTGTCGTTCTGAAAAAACCAACATTAGATGAACTTACACGAATACCAGGGTAAAGAAATTTTGAACAGTTTTGGCGTTGAAATCCAGCGCGGCATTGTGGCGCAAACCGCCGATGAAGCTGTCGAAGCCGCCAAAAAACTAACTAAAGAAACAGGTACATCTTGGCACGTGATTAAAGCCCAGGTACACGCCGGGGGAAGAGGAAAAGGCGGAGGAGTGAAGCTGGCAAAAAGCCTGGATGATGTAAAGGAAATCGCGGGGCAGATCATAGGGATGAATTTGATTACTCCACAAACCAGTGCTGAAGGAAAGAAAGTGCATCAGGTCTTGGTTGCTGAAGATGTCTATTATCCCGGGGATAATGAACCCGAGGAATATTATATGAGCGTACTATTGAATCGTGGTTCGGGAAAGAACATGATCATGTATTCCACAGAAGGAGGCATGGACATAGAAGCCGTTGCGGAAGAAACACCTCACCTAATATTTACCGAGGAGATCGATCCGGCCACCGGATTATTACCCTTCCAGGCCCGCCGAATTGCATTTAACCTGGGGCTTAGTGGTAAGTCGTTCAAGGGGATGGTAAAGTTTGTAAATTCCTTGTATACAGCCTATATCAAAAGTGATTCATCACTTTTCGAGATCAACCCTGTTTTGAAAACGAGTGACGATCGAGTTATTGCAGTCGACGCGAAAGTGACATTGGATGACAACGCTCTTTTCAGACATAAAGATTATGAAGCACTGCGCGATATTCGTGAGGAAAACCCCACCGAGGTGGAAGCCAAAGCGGTTGGTTTGAACTACGTTGACCTGGATGGAAATGTGGGGTGTATGGTGAACGGAGCCGGCCTGGCAATGGCCACCATGGACCTGATTAAACAAGCTGGAGGTGAACCTGCCAACTTTTTGGATGTTGGAGGAACCGCCGATGCCGAACGGGTGGAAGCGGCATTTAATTTAATTCTGAAAGATCCGAACGTGAAAGCGATCCTGGTAAATATCTTTGGAGGCATCGTGCGATGCGACCGTGTGGCACAGGGAATTGTCGATGCCTATAAAAACATGGGTAACATCGAAGTGCCAATCATTGTGCGGCTTCAGGGAACCAATGCAGATATCGCAAAGGAATTGATCGATAATAGCGGCTTAGATTTTCATTCAGCCATTGAATTTCAGGAAGCAGCAGATAAAGTACAGCAGCTACTTTCATAAAGTATGGAATACGTTATATATCAACCCGTTGTAAAGATTGCAGCGGGTTTTTTAGTTAACCAAAGTTAATAATGGTTAATAAATAGTTAAATGCCAGTGATTTGAGTAACATTTGAGGTCTTGTGTTCGTCTTTTAAGAAGTTATCAATCATTTTTCAATCACCTGGGAGCACAAATCTCTTTCTAATTGGCCAAAGAAACAGGTCGGGCTAACAGGAAAAAACGAACACGTATGAAAACAATCAAATCAATCGCACTGGCACTTTTGCTAGTCATGGGAACTGCACTCTATGCCAACAACAATCCGGCAGCAGAAAAAGTAAAGAAAGAACAAGTCACTCAGGAGATCGCTCAGTTATTAAAGAGCCCTCGATTTGAATTGAACGAAACTACCACCGCCCAAGTACTATTCGTTGTTAACAAAGACAACGAAATTGTTGTTACCTCCGTCGATACAGAAAATTGGGAGGTAGAAGACTACATCAAGTACCGACTTAATTATAAAAAGTTGGACATTATTTTGGAGCGAGGAAAAGAATACAAACTACCCGTTACGATAACGTCTGAAACGTAAACGATCACACTAAAGAATTGAACCCGGGTAGTTCCCGGGTTTTTTATGGATTTTATTTAGAGTTGCGGCAAAATGAGTCCATGGAAGTTGGAATAAGGAAGTCATGACTAAATTTGATTATTACAATTTACGGTCGTATCTTGTTGATATAAAACACTTTACGATTAATAACTATGTTACGACTA
The DNA here is from genome assembly GCA_013043825.1 of Flavobacteriaceae bacterium. GTDB lineage: Bacteria > Bacteroidota > Bacteroidia > Flavobacteriales > Flavobacteriaceae > Aureisphaera. The sequence continues at coordinate 1,132 of JABDNM010000128.1, read as the reverse complement.
ACCATTCTCCTGACGACCTTAATTTTTACTTTTTCATTGGGGATAGCTCAAACTACGCCAGCGCCACCTATAAGTATAACAGGTAAGGGGTCTAAAACCAATTATAGTTCTCAAGACTATAAGATACCAGGCAATGGTAAAGTCATTTATCAGTATTGGGAAACTATGTTCGAAGGGCCGCAATACATTTGGATCATTAAACAGGTCCATATGGTGATTACACCTCCAGACAAATCGGATATTGAAGACACATTTATCTGGTTGGAAGAGCCACATAGTAAATGTGATCTAATGGACTGGCAACCTAAGTTGAACAGTCCAGGCCAAACCTTTGCACTCGCGGTTAATCTTGACAGCAGTCCCGGAGTTAATATTGGGGCAGAAGGAAGAACTGGTGTTGACGGGGTTGAGATAGAAAGTGCTCCAGGAAGAAAACCTCTGGACGATGCTGGCTTCTGGCGAGTGGACTGGGATGATTTTAGTGATGCTGCTGAAACAAAAGCGACGTTGGATTTTTATGCCAAGTGGCGCTGTCCAAAAAATTGTGGGTGTTCATTGATTGGAGATCAGACCGCCAAAAGTTCTATTATACTAATTGAGTTTGATGTTTCTGGTATTGATCCCGAGTATACCTTAATGGATGGTAAAACAAGAACAAGAGCTCAAATAAAAAAAGAAAAAGAAGAAAAGAAGAAGAAGACGAAAACAGCTTCCGCATGGACTCCTTCCTCCGGCGCTACCAAAATTGCTGCCGTCGGTACCGTTCGTGATGAAAATGTCACGATGACGGCACGGGGGTCAATTGGAGGAACGGTGATTGTTGAAAATGAAGAAGGTCAGGAGATTGCTGCAGTCGAACCCGATGAGAACGGGAGGTTCGAAATTGATTTTGGTGACCTTGCCGTGCTTACAGGGGCAACAACACTGTTATTAAATCAACAGGATGCTGAAGGTAATTCATTATCAACTACGTCTATCGAATATGAACCCGGAACACCCTCATCATGGGCAGGTCCACCAGTAATAACCCCACCCGAAGTTGTTTATATTCAAAATCACCAACTTGTTGAAATCACGGGTTCTAACCTTGGAGATGCAGTAGAGGTGCTCGTTGATGGCAGTCAAGGAGAAC
>JABDNM010000126.1 GCA_013043825.1 Flavobacteriaceae bacterium | reverse complement strand
TTTCTCGAGTGTAAATACAGTCTCGTCCTTGGTCACTGTTACTTTGAGGATGTTCCCCCTGAAATTCACTTTAAAGGCATACCCATCCCAATGTTCTGGGATTCGTGGTGCAAAATAGAGGGTGCCGTTCCGGACACGCATTCCGCCAAATCCTTCCACTATGCTCATCCACGTGCCGGCCATGCTGGTAATATGACATCCTTCTTCTACTTCCCTGTTATAGTCGTCCAGGTCCAGCCTTGAAGTTCGTAGGTAGAATTCATAGGCTTGGTCCATTCTGCCTAACTTGGCAGCCAAAATACTATGTACGCAGGGGGACAGAGAAGATTCATGGACTGTAAAAGGTTCGTAGAATTCAAAGTGTTTTTTGAGTTCTTCATCATTGAAATGATCCTCGAAAAAATAGAATCCCTGCAAGGTGTCTGCCTGCTTGATGTATGGTGAACGCAGGATCCGGTCCCAGGACCATTTTTGATTGATGGGTCGATGTTCATCTCCCAATTCGGAAACCGGGACGAGCTCCTTGTCCAAAAAGCCATCCTGCTGAAGATATACCCCCAATTCTTCACTGAAAGGAAAGTACATATTGTCGGCTACCCTTTTCCACTGGTCCATTTCAACTTCGCTCAATTTGGTAAGCTTAAGTACTGCCGTATAAAATTCATTGAAATTATTCTTTACTGCCTCGATCATTTCCGAGGTGTAATCCAAACACCACTTGGCAATGTAGTTGGTGTACCAATTGTTGTTGATGTTATTCTCATATTCGTTCGGTCCGGTAACACCTAAAATAACATATTTATTCTTCGCTTTACTGAATGTAGCCCGCTGTCTCCAGAACCGTGCAATCCCGATAAGTACCTCCAGTCCCATTTCCAGCAAATACGAATAGTCCTGGGTATAGCGGGTGTAGTTATAAATGGCATAGGCAATGGCACCGTTTCGATGAATCTCCTCAAAGGTGATCTCCCATTCGTTATGGCATTCTTCCCCGTTCATGGTAACCATAGGATACAGTGCAGCACCATTGGTAAATCCAAGCTTTTCTGCGTTCTCGATCGCCTTGTCCAGCTGATCATAACGATATTTCAAGAGGTTCCTGGCCACCTGTTGATCTTTGGTTGCCATGTAAAAAGGAATGCAATATGCCTCGGTGTCCCAGTAGGTACTGCCTCCATACTTTTCCCCGGTAAAGCCTTTGGGTCCAATATTTAAACGTGCATCCTTGCCCGAATAGGTTTGATTGAGCTGAAAGATATTGAATCTAATACCCTGTTGCGCTTTAATATCCCCCTCGATAGTAATATCTGCCATTTCCCAAATAGTATTCCAATGCGCAGCCTGGGACTTCAATAATTTCGCATAGCCGGCAGCCTTGGCTCCTTTCAGTACGTTCTTAGCCGCGGTGACTAATTCGTCCGATTCATGATTCAACGAGACCGTATAGCCTGCAAATTTTTCTAAGGTAGCAGTCTGGCCTTCCTTTGTATCGCAGGTATAATGGATGCTTACGCTTTTCGGCTTTTCTGAAACTATGGATTCCGATTTTTGTTTCTTGTCATTCAGGTACAAATTGCATCCCATAAAAGTACAAACGTCGAAATGCGTTTTCATGGTTCTCGTTTGCAGAAACGCCTCGTCCTTTTCCACCGAAGTACCATTTATTTCCCAGAATTTATCGTCCCAGTTGCTATCTTCATTGGTTATACCTCCATCGAGGTAAGGACAGAACTCGATCTTCATATCCCTATTAAGCGATTTTACCTCATATCGAATAATTCCTAATTCATCGTGTTCCATATGAAGCAGGCGCGTGCTACTAACTTCTATTTCAGCGTTATTTTGAAGAATCGCTTTGAAAGTACGTCGGTACCAGCCTTCCTTCATATTAAGTTCTCTTCTGAAGCTGATGACTTCTTTGCAGGTATTCAAATCTAATTTCTCGCCGTCCACAGTAACAAGAATGCCTATCCAGTTTGGAGCGTTCAATACTTTGGCAAAATATTCTGGGTAACCATTTTTCCACCAGCCAACTCGGGTTTTATCCGGATAATAAACGCCGGCGATGTAACTTCCCTGAAAGGTAGGGCCCGAATAAGATTCTTCGAAATTCGCACGTTGTCCCATGGCGCCATTTCCAAGACTGAACAAACTTTCTGAGGATTTTACCAAAGCTGGGTTGAAGCCTTCCTCTATGATGCTCCACTCATTGGGTACGATGTATTCTCTAGTCATAACAACTGCTAATGCCTGAACTCTAATCTGCGATTATGCTGGCTAAAAATTCGTTGGAAAGGTCGGTAAAATTATTGAAAACATAGTTGGCCTCTCCAAGAACCTCCGGACTGCCAATACCAATACTCATCATTTGGGCAGCATTGGCGGCCTGAATACCGGCTATGGCGTCCTCAAAAACTATGCAATTGGATGGAGCAACTCCTAATTTCTCAGCCCCAAGCAGGAATACTTCGGGATCTGGTTTTGCCTTGGACACGTTATTCCCATCAACAAGTGCATGAAACTTATCATACAAACCTACTTTTTCGAGGATCATTTGGGCATTTTTACTAGCCGATCCCAGAGCGATAGCTTGATTCTGCTCTTCCAGAAAAGAAAGGACGCGCTCTACATCCGGCAGAATTTCTGCCTTGGTCATTTGGTCTATGTAAAGGAGGTATTCTACATTTTTCTTTGCCATTAAGCGATCAAATTCTTCGGAAGGGATCTCCTTGTTTCCCCAGGAGAGAATCTTTTCCAGAGAGCGGACCCGGCTCACTCCCTTGAGTTGCTCATTTTGAGCCTCTGTAAAATCGATACCTAATGATTCGGCAAGGTTTTTCCAAGCAAGAAAATGATATTTGGCGGTGTCCACAATTACCCCGTCCAAATCGAAAATAAATCCCTTTCTTTTTGTTTGTGACATATCTTAAGAATTCCTTAACAGATGAAGCAAATTTTTTCAGATTTAACACTAGTTAACAATTTCATAGTAGTCTGTTTATTAGTTATTTAACGTCATCAGACGGCAAAAATACGTGTTTGCTCGTATAGATAGGAAACTGTTGTATAGTATATTTGTGTCATTAGTGAATATGTATCGGGATAATTTTTTGTGGGGATAAAAAATTGATTTTAGATACTGTTTAAAATTTACTAAGTTAGGTTTGTTATAAGCGCTGCTTTTTGTGGCGCTTTCTTTTTTTATGAACCTCACTTTCCACTACTCTAAAACAGTAAATTCAATAGCAGAATCATTATACACGCGGTGGGTCTGCTTCTTAAAATCGGACGCCTTGGCTTCAAAGATGTTCGGAACGAACGTCTGTGGATTCAAATCGATTAGCGGGAACCAGGTACTTTGAACCTGTATCTGCAATTTATGCCCCATCTTTATGGTATGGTGCACGTCCTGTAATTTTATTACGACGGAAGTCTTTTCCTCGGGCACAAAAGGTTCAGGCTTGCTAAAATCGTTTCTGAACCTTCCACGCATAACCTCGCTACGAACCATCATATGGTAGTTACTCATTTTTAAATGATCTTGTGTTTCTTCGGTGTCTTTGGCATCGGGAGGAAAAACATCGACTACTTTCACGATCCAATCCGCATCGGTCCCGGTAGTAGAAACGTTTAATTTCGCCATGATATCGCCCGCCAAGATGAGATCTTCATCCAAAACAGGGGTCTCAAACACAAGTACATCGGTTCTACGGGCAGCAAAACGCTGGTCATCGGTCATATATTTCCTGGGCGTGAAAACCATCTTTATGTCCTCGGAATAAGGAACTGGTTTATTTGGATCGCTCACAAACTCCTCGAAGGTATAACTCTTCTCAGCCCTTGGATTTAATCGCTGTTGGCTTTGCAACCAAAAGGTTTTCTTCTTGGCGTTTTTTGGCGGCCATTGTTTGTAGATCTTCCATTGGTAACTTCCGGAGTCGTACATATATGCTTCCGGTAATCCCGTGACGCCAGTTGCAGGGCCTTTAAGAAAGTGATCAAAGAATTTTGCTTCGATATCACGCTGGTAGTCGCGAGAAATATCATCCCCAAAATATACGTTGCCAATGGCCTGCCGCTTCTTGGTTCGTGCCCAGTCTCCATGGCTCCACGGACCAAATACAACTGTATTGTAGTTATTGCTTCGTGCTTCGATCTTTTCATAGGTTTCGAACGGACCATACAGATCCTCGGCATCAAACAAGCCACCAACTACCATCACCGCAGGTTTTATATCCTTTAAATGCTGAATGATCCCGCGTGATCTCCAAAATTCGTCGTAATTAGGATGCTCTTTTAATTGCTGCCAAAAGGCATTATCTTTTCCATAGTACTGATCGAGATTGGACAGTGGGCCGGAATCAAGGAAGAATTGATATTGATCCTGAGTTCCTAAGTCCGGAAATTGGTACCAGGTTTCTGTCACAGGCTGGGTCTTTTCATACCCAAAAACCGCGGTTGCCCGCCAATAACTTAATAAATAAGCACCGTTATGGTGAAAGTCGTCAAAAAAGAAATCCCCAATGCATGCCTGTGGAGATACTGCTTTTAGCGCAGGATGTGCATCCAGCAACGAATAGGTTGCGTAAAATCCGGGGTATGAAATGCCCCATACACCCACCAGACCACTGTTGTTGTCTACGTTATGGATCAACCATTCTATGGTATCGTACGTATCACTGGCTTCATCAAATTGGTCTCCAGTTTTATTCGAAATATAGGCTCTCATATTATCATACACTCCTTCACTGTTCCAGCGACCTCTTACATCCTGAACCACGAAAATGTACTTTTCTTCTTCCATAAACCTACTTGGGCCGATCCGGGAAGGGAACTGGTCCTCACCGTAAGGTCGGCAACTATAGGGTGTTCGTTTAAGCATGATAGGTAAAGGACTTGTTGTGTCCTTCGGACTGTATATGGTAGTATGCAATTGAACACCGTCTCGCATTTCTATTCTAACTTCCTGCTTGTTGTAATGTTCTTGCACATAGTTGTCCTGAGCAAAATTATAAAGCGTGCAGAATAGCACAATCACCGTGAAGATCGTTCTCAACATAATGCGTTATTTTTTATTTGAAAATTCCTGAAGCCCGTCTTGGAGCCATTTCAGATATTCATCGCTATCCGGGGTATAAGCTGCTGGTGGAATCAACAAGTTGTAGTTGGTATCCATAAGCACGTAATAGGGCTGTGAATTGTTCTTGAAATTGATTGTTTGAAAGGTAGCCCATTTGTCTCCAATGGTCCTTATCTTCTTCACATTGCCATCTGCTTTAAGGAAATTGAATTTTTCTTCTTCCGGCAGATCCTTTCTGTCGTCCACATAGAG
>JABDNM010000125.1 GCA_013043825.1 Flavobacteriaceae bacterium | reverse complement strand
GGCTGGGGTGAAGGTTTCCATGGAGAATTTGGTACCCTTCCAGCCTTTGTCACCGAGTTGCTGCTCACCTATTTATTGCTGCTCATTATTTTTGGTGCCACTTCTGCTCATTCGTCGCAACTTCTGGAGGGTATCATCATTGGTCTTGGACTTTCTTCGCTTATCCTTTTTGGCATCACCATATCTGGTGTATCCCTCAATCCGGCACGTAGTTTAGGACCTGCAATATTCGCGGGAGGAAAGGCCTTAAATCAACTTTGGTTATTTATTTTGGCACCTCTTGCCGGAGGAATACTTGCCGGATTCACCCATAGAATATTCATAAACAACTAGTTGGCAGGTCAATTTTTTTTTCAAAGGAAAAATCCCTCAAATAAGTATGGTTTTTCCCTTCATTGTGTGGTTATATTTTTTGTAATTTCTCGCCTTATTAACAAAATCTAACACTCAATTTTATGAAAACAAAATTCGTTTTGCTATTTGCATTCATCTCGATTTTTTCCATGATGAGCACTATCGCACAGGAAAATGTCGAATCTAAACCGGTCTATCGGGGTACTGTCTCCTCGGTAGAATATGTATCCCCAATGATGTCACGACCAGACGACCTGGTGCCCTCAGACAACTCTGTCAAGGAGGCAAAAGACAAGCGATCCATTGCTAACCAAATCGTTGCCGGGCAAGATCCCCAAACAGAAGATGATTATTTCGTACGAAACAGAAATGAAATGGAACAAAGCATGCGCATGGCCCCTGCTAGTCTCGTTTTCGATGCCTATTCTTCGGGCTCACAACCAACAGATCCTTCATTGGCCGTAGGACCTAATCACGTTATGGTTGTCTTTAACACGGGTTTTACTATTTATGATAAAGCGGGTAACCAATTATTGGGGCAGACAGCTCCCAATCCGGCAATATTTCCTTCGGGAGGTTGTTGCGACTTAACGGTTTCATACGACAACGCCGCAGATCGCTGGGTACTTTCTTTCCTGGGTAGTGGAGCTCAAATTGCAGTCTCCGACGGACCAAATCCATTAACAGCTGGTTGGTATGTATACACCATCTCTGCGATCAACGATTACCAAAAGCTTTCTGTTTGGAGCGACGGATATTATTTAACAGATAATACCAGTAGTTCAAATAAAGTGTGGGCATTGGAACGTTCCGAAATGCTAGCAGGTAACCCAGGTGCACAGATCCTGGGATTCAATCTGCCCGGAATCGTAACCAGCGGATTTTTTAGTCCGCAGGTACTAAACGTTACCGACAATAACCTGCCGGCTCCCGGAGGAGCAACGGTGATCTATATGCAGGACAATGCATGGAGCGGTGTTTCCACAGATCATATAAAACTTTGGACCATTGATGTGGACTGGAATAACTCGGCCAATTCGACCATTTCTGCGGCCCAGCAGATCAATACCACTTCCTTCATCTCTGTATTCGATAATGGAAGTTTCTCCAACTTATCACAGCCCGGGGGAGGTTCGGCTATCGACGCCTTACAGGCAACGATTATGAACCAAGCCCAGTTCAGAAAATTTGGAAGCCACAATTCGGCTGTATTCAACTTTGTTGTTGACACCGATGCGACTTCCGGAGAACGAGCCGGCGTACGCTGGTATGAGTTTAGACAAAGTGGCGACAATCAACCCTGGTCTCTATATCAGGAAGGGACTTATGTTGCCCCTGACGGCAGACATGCCTGGAACGCGAGTTTGGCCATGGATGGTCAAGGAAATATAGGCATGGGTTACAGTTCGATGTCAGGACCAGGTACCCCATCCACCGTTCGTGTGAGTTCTTATTTCACAGGAAGATTAAGTACCGATCCCCTGGGAACCATGACCGCAGCAGAAGGATTGATCTCTAATGGAAACCAGAATTTCTCCGGAACGCGTTATGGAGATTATAGTAAGATAGACGTTGACCCATCCGACGATTCTTCCTTCTGGTTCATCAATGAGTATATGAACAGTGGTAGAAAAGGTGTGGTTGGAAAATTCCAGATCCAGGCAGGACCACCGGATACCGAAGCACCTACCGATCCCTCCAACCTGGTTGCAAGTAATATAAGTGATACAGGTGCTACGCTCAACTGGACAGCATCAACCGATAATGTAGGTGTAAGCCAGTATAATATTTCGATCGATGGTAGCGTAGTTGGTTCCTCCAGCACCACCTCCTTCAACGTGACAGGACTATCTCCTTCTACTTTGTACGCAGCCTCTGTAAATGCACAGGATGCGGCCGGAAATGTCTCGGCAGGAAGCGCAAATACTTCCTTCACCACTTTGGGGGCTTCTTACTGTTCATCTGCGAGTACCAATGTGAACGATGAATACATCAGCCGAGTTGAATTAAATACCATCGATAACAGTTCGGGGGCTCAATTCTATTCCGACTTTACTGCTATTTCAACGAACTTAACAGAAGGTCAGAATTATACGATTACCGTTACTCCCACCTGGACCGGAACCATTTATGCAGAAGGCTATGCAGTGTGGATCGATTACAACAATAACCAGGACTTTACAGATGCAGGCGAGTTGGTATGGTCGAAAGCAGCGTCGACCGATACCCCTAACAGTGGCTCTTTTACGGTTCCTACAGGAACTTCAGAAACTTCTGTGCGAATGCGTGTTTCTATGAAATACAACGGAATTCCAACATCATGCGAGACCTTTACGTATGGAGAGGTTGAAGATTACACAGTAAACCTGGCAACCGGGGGTGGTGGAGATACACAACCTCCTTCTGTACCCACGAACTTGACGGCATCCAATGAAACAGATACCACTATTGATCTTTCCTGGAATGCATCCACAGATAATGTAGGCGTGACAGGCTATGAAGTTTTTCTGAATGGTTCAGGAATTGGAACTGTAACGGGGACAGCAGCCACTGTGACCGGGCTTACGGCTAATACTACCTATTCTTTCAATGTGCGAGCATTTGATGCTGCCGGCAACAATTCGGCATTGAGTAATACGGTAAATGCTACGACAACTGGCGGAACAGGAGGCCCGGGAGTCATTGGTGCATATTACTTCGAGACTGGATGGGACGGTTGGATTGATGGAGGTAGTGACTGTACCAGATTCGCCAATGCAAGCAGGGCCTATGAAGGCACCTATTCGATTCGAATTCGGGACAACAGTTCATCTTCGAACGCTCGATCGCCAATCCTAGACCTTAGTGGTAACACACAAGTAACCATCGAGTTCCATACCTACGCTAGAGGTATGGAGAATGGAGAGGACTTCTTTGTAGAATTCTACAACGGCTCTAGCTATCAAGTGATAGGCCAATATATTACCGGCACCCATTTTTCGAACAATTCCTTCTTTACCGATACGATCGTTCTGGATTCGGGAAGTTATAATTTCAACACCAACAATCGCTTCAGATTCAGAAACGATGCCAGTGTGAATAACGATCAAATCTACTTCGATCAAGTGATCGTCTCCGGAGACAATGTGCGAGAGACGCAGTCTACTCCGCGAGTAATAGAGAAGATCAGTCCTGTTATGTCGTTCAGCAGGCAAGTTGATGACAACGTAAAATTGTATCCGAACCCTGCCAATTCAGTATTGAACATTGCAATTCTGGAAGGTAGTTACGATGAGATCCTCGTATTCTCTACTTCTGGGCAGCTGGTTTATAAGCAGGCGAATGCTCAAGATGATCTTCAGATAGACGTCTCACAATTTGCAACTGGTATTTATTTTGTTCGATTCGTTTCTGAAGGTCTGGCCTTCACCAAGCGATTCATCAAAGATTAATTATTAAGTTTGAATTTAAAGGGCCGTCTTCTAAGATGGCCTTTTTTTTTGGAGAAGAATCTGCTTCAGAATCTACACTGAAAGCAGAATCAATTTTTATATTTGTTGGATGACTACCGAAGAAAAGATCAAGGCGCTGCGAGACGAACTTCGAGAACACAACTACAAATATTATGTGCTTGATGCGCCTACAATTAGTGACTACGAATTCGACGTAAAACTGAAAGAACTTCAGGCTCTGGAAGTGGCCCATCCCGAGTTCTCCGACGCTAATTCTCCGAGTTTGAGAGTAGGAGGACAGGTGACCAAAAATTTTGAGACAAGACAGCATACTTATCGTATGTATTCTTTGGATAATAGTTATTCCAAAGACGATCTCCTGGATTGGGAGAAACGGATCAAGAAATTGGTCGATGGCGAAATACACTACACCTGCGAATTGAAATACGATGGTGCTTCTATAAGCCTAACCTATGAAAACGGGGAGTTGATCCGAGCCGTCACTCGTGGCGACGGATTCCAGGGGGACGATATTACGACGAATGTTAAAACCATCAGATCTGTTCCTCTCAAATTAAAGGGAAATTATCCACCTAAATTCGAGATCCGGGGTGAGATTATTTTGCCATTAGCGGGTTTCAATAAAATGAACGAAGAACGCCTGGAGATAGGAGAGGAACCTTACCGCAATCCCAGAAATACGGCATCTGGAAGTTTAAAACTACAGGATAGCAGCGAGGTCGCAAAACGTCCATTGGACTGCTTGTTGTATAGCATAAAGGGTGAACGTTTAGGAATAACAACCCAAATAGAGAACCTGGAAATGGCCAGGTCCTGGGGATTTAAAGTTCCCGACGCGGCCAAAGTGGCCAAAAATATTGAGGAAGTACTGGACTTCATAAACTATTGGGATGTCCACAGACATGATCTGCCCTATGAAACGGATGGTGTGGTCGTCAAAGTAAATAACTTGCAGCAACAGGAAGAATTGGGATACACGGCAAAGGCTCCCCGTTGGGCGATTGCCTATAAGTTTAAAGCGGAGTCGGCTTCCACCATCCTGAATGAGATCACCTACCAGGTGGGAAGGACCGGTGCGATCACGCCTGTGGCTAACCTCGAACCTGTTGAGCTAGCCGGTACGATCGTCAAGCGGGCATCGCTGCACAATGCAGATCAGATCGAGAAATTGGATATCCGAGAGGGAGATACGGTCTACGTAGAGAAAGGAGGAGAGATTATTCCGAAGATAACCGGGGTGAACCTGGAACAACGTCCCAAGGGATCTCAACCCACCCAATATATTACCAATTGCCCCGAATGTGATACAACACTTATCCGACAAGCGGGAGAAGCCCAACATTATTGTCCGAATGACAAAGGCTGTCCACCTCAGATCATTGGAAGAATTCAACACTATATTTCCAGGAAAGCAATGGATATTGAAGGCCTGGGAGGAGAAACTGTGGCGCTGTTGGTGGAAAACGGTTTGATAACCAATTATGCCGACCTATATGAACTGAGTGTCGAGGAGGTCATCCCGTTGGAGCGAATGGCAGAGAAAAGTGCCGATAATCTGGTACAAGGTATTGAACGCTCCAAGGAGATTCCATTTGAGCGTGTGCTCTTCGCCCTGGGAATTCGGTATGTAGGAGAGACAGTAGCCAAGAAATTAGCGAGGCACTTTAAGAGTGTCGATGCGTTGATGCTTGCATCGGAAGAAGAATTGATGATTGTAGACGAGATAGGGGATCGCATAGCACAGAGCGTGATCGAATTTTTTAATTCCCAAGAGAACAGGACCATTATCGATAGGCTGAAGGTAGCCGGTGTTCAGTTGAAGATATCGGAAGAACAATTGGCAAATCAAACCGACGTTTTACAAGGAAAATCCTTTGTTGTTTCAGGAGTCTTTGAGAAAGTAACCCGTACCGAGTTGAAGGAACTCATCGAAAATAATGGCGGTAAAGTTTCGGGAAGTATATCTGCCAGGACGTCGTTTGTAGTGGCCGGTGAAAAGATGGGCCCAAGCAAACGTACTAAGGCTGAGGGTCTTGGCGTTCCAATTATAACCGAAGATGAATTTTTAGAGATGGTGGGATAATTCTGGATTCATTTTGTTGAGAAGCCCTATTTTTGTGAAGAAGTATTGGTCATGTTTGAAAAAATAAAGCGAAGATCATTGAAAAAAGTAACCGAACGGTACCTCTCCGAACGCGATCGGTCAATGGTTAATGCACCCCTCAGGACCATTGGGTTTATTGTTGATGAGATGCTTTTTACCGACTTCGATTTCCTCTATGATATGTATAAGGAGCTCAACATCGTTCCAAAAGATGTAAAGGTGTTTACTTTTATCGAGGTGCGCAAAAGAATACCCTCGCTAAGGCAAAATCAAGTACAATGCAAAGATTTCAACTGGAAAGGGGAGATGCATAACCAAAACGCGACTGAGTTTCTCGACCGGGATTTCGATGTTTTGGTTGGTTATTACGAAGGGAAACATGAATTTCTGGATGCTATGGTCTCTCAAAGCCGGGCCAAATTCAAGGTGGGATTTTCGGAAGCCGACGACCGTTTGTACGATCTTATCATTTCAGTAAAACCAACAGACAAAGAGCTTTTTAAGAAGGAATTGGTCAAGTACCTCACCATTTTAAACAAAATACAACCCACACTAAAACCAGTAGGATCCAATGAATGAATTAATAGGCACCGGGGTGGCATTAGTCACACCCTTCACCTCCAACAATGAAGTAGACGTGGATGGATTGAAGCGCGTGGTCGAATACCAGATCAAGCACGGGATCGATTACCTGGTTGTCCTGGGAACAACAGGCGAAAGTGTCACACTTGGTAAAGCCGAAAAACAACTGGTGATCGAAACGGTTATAGGTGCCAACGATGGCCGGCTACCTCTGGTCCTCGGAATTGGTGGGAATAATACTCAGGCGATTCTTGATGAGCTCAATACCCGTGATCTTTCGGCGTTTACAGCTATATTATCGGTTTCGCCGGCCTATAATAAGCCTACTCAACAAGGCATCTATCAACATTTTGCCGCTATCGCCAGCGCCTCGTCCAAACCCATTATCCTTTATAACGTTCCCGGCCGAACCGCCAGCAATATGCTGCCCGAGACTGTGATCAAACTTGCCAACGACTTTTCCAATGTAATTGCTCTCAAAGAAGCAGCAGGAAATATAGTACAGGCCATGGAAATGATTCATGGAACACCCAATGATTTTCTTGTAATAAGCGGTGATGACATTCTTGCATTGCCTATGACTCTGGCCGGAGGAGCAGGCGTGATCTCCGTGATTGGACAAGGGGTTCCGAAGGAATTCTCAAAAATGATCCGGTTAGGACTGGAAAGAAAGGTGGACGAAGCCTACAAGATCCACTACAACTTGACCCCTATTATCGAGCATATC
>JABDNM010000031.1 GCA_013043825.1 Flavobacteriaceae bacterium | reverse complement strand
CTTTTCTCACGGTAGTATTTTAAACCTCAGCAATATCGCGAGAGAATGCAATGTATCACGAAAGATTGTCGAGAACTATATATCGATTATCGAAGATCTATTACTGGGATATAAGCTTCCTGTTTTCAATAGACGCGCACAACGCGCAATGACGGCCCAGCCCAAATTTTATTTATTTGATGTCGGTGTTTATTACCATTTGCGCCCCAGGGGACCGCTTGACAGCCCAGATGAAATTGGAGGAATGGCTTTGGAAGGTCTAGTTTTACAACATCTAAAAGCCTGGTGCGATTACTCGAATGGTCAGGTGAATTGTTATTTTTGGCGGTCTCGTGGGGGAGCAGAGGTTGATTTCATATTGTATGGAGAGCATCACTTCCGCGCCTTGGAAGTTAAGAACGCAAAACAAATTCATCCCAAAAGCCTGAGATCACTTAAAACGTTTATGCTCGACTACCCGGAAGCGAGTGCAATATTGTTATATCGAGGGAAAGAGAAACTGATGGTTGATGAAATACTCTGTTGTCCCGTTGATGATTTTCTACTTCAGCTTAAGCCGAACTATTGGCCAAATGGAGTCAACGATGCCAAAATCCGTGCGTAAAAGGAAAATAAAAGGAGTCCGTACTGGAAAGCTGCGCATTGCCGATCATTGGAATGCCATCAGCATTATCGCAAAATCTCAAGCCAACCCTTTGAAAGCGGTAGCCGAATTTGTGGAAAACAGCATTGACGCACGCGCAAAACAGATTGTCATTATCAGAGGAAAAAAGAAAGGTGAATTTTACCTCAAAGTCAGTGATGATGGTGATGGAATTCCAAAGAATACACAAGGGCTTCCCGATTTTCGTCGTGTGGCAACACATATTTGCGATTCTATCAAGAGACAGTTCAAGCCAGAAAGAGAAGAAGGAATTCAAGGAGAATTCGGGATAGGTCTCCTTAGTTTCTGGACGGTAGGCCATAATTTGAGTATGACCAGTTGTAGTGTTGATGGGAAAACCTACGAAATGACTATGGCGAAGGACTCACCTAATTTTACCGTCACAAAGAAACGGGTGTTGCTCCCCTTCAAGGGGACAGACTTGATGATCTATCCGCTATTACCCGGGCTACGGTCTTTAACTGGTGAAAAAATTCAGCGATACCTCGCGTCTGAACTTCGCGATCGAATAAAATCGGCTGAAGTGACGGTAAAGGTTGTTGACCGTACGGGCAGAAAGGAACTTATCGTTGTCCCTCGACAATTTACCGGGCGATTACTCCATAATTTGAATCCAGCCGAAACGGAGTATGGAGACATCTACCTGGAGCTCTACCTCGGCGATCCGGGTGGCTCAAACCAGATTGGATTGTATCGGCGCGGTACGCGGGTACTACCATCAATTACTGAGCTCGAACAATTTCAAAAAGACCCTTGGACTGCTGGCTACCTGCAAGGTATTGTGGATGCGCCCTTTTTAAATCTCACGCCAGGAACGCGTCAGGGTGTTCTACGCGATGGTAAATTTAACGCTTTTTACAGGGCCATGGAACCTGTCGAAAACCATTTGCTGCAGATTATCGAAGACCAGCGCAAAGCCGAAGAGGAAAGATCAAGCCGTCAAATTTTACGCAGGGTTCAGCGCGCTCTCAAAGAAGCGTTCTTGCGGCTACCTCAAGAGGAATACGATTGGTTTGACATTCACGTGGGGAAGTCTCAAAAAAAGCCGGGTAATCTTTTTACCAGTGGACCAATATCGGGAAGTCCCCGAGAAAAGAATAACCTTGGAAACAATGATTCTAAAGATGAAAAGGAACTGGATAGCGATGACGTTACTCAAAAACAGTTTTTTGAATACGCCGGTCCTCTGTTCAGTGTGCTAATTTCTCCAAAGTCGAGTGTCGTTTCGGTTGACAAGCGTAAAAAATATCGTGTTGTCTGCCGAGATCGCTCACGAAGATTGGTTTTTGAAGATCTGGAATATCAATGGGAAATAGTGGAAGGAGGAGGTCAAATCCAAGGGAACAATACTGATTCGGTCACTTTTATTGCACCTTCGGAACCATGTCTGACTTCATTGAGGGCAATCGTTCGACAGGGAGATACGGAATGCAGGGATGAAGCCTTGATAACGGTCACCGACTCTCTTTTGGATCCATCCTCAAAGGACGCTGGCCTGCGTAAAGGGCTTCCCGGATATACATATCGACGGGCACCGGGTGAAATGTGGCGTTCACGTTATGATGTGGACAAAAATGTAATCATTATCAATAACGGGCATAGGGATTTTGTCTATGCTGGCAAGCAGAAACGCAGAAAGCTCCGCTATATTTGTCGCCTATTTTGCAAAGAGCTAGTTCGTCACAATTTCCCGGGATTGCAAGTGGATGAACTTCTTGAACGAATGATCGAGTTAACCTTATATACGGAAGAGCATTTAAAATAGCGTTTTGTCTGGAAGAACCTGAAAAGTTTTTTCAGGTACCCATTAGGTACCCTTTTCAGCCGACGGCATGCACAATTTATTGATATTATTCACATCATGCACAGCATGCACAGACGGGATGAAAAAGGCTGGCTTGATAAATACGTATTAATTTTAGGTGGTTATGGATGCAATATTTGAGAGGACCAACTGCTTTGGGAGCAGGAAGTCCCCAGTTCGAATCTGGGCGCCCCGACCACCTCATAATTCTGTGTCTATAGAGGCCTACCAATGATTACGCTATAGGTCCTCAAGGGGAGATACGTCGGCATCACAAATGACCTTAATAGGCGGATAAGGGAGCATCGTTCCAATAAGACCAAAGGCAGTCAAGTAC
>JABDNM010000112.1 GCA_013043825.1 Flavobacteriaceae bacterium | reverse complement strand
CATTGCGGTTTGTCCTGCCACCAGGCAAACGATAAGTACACGGGGACCTTACTATTGGGTAGGTCCACGCGATTGTTATCCCCGTAGAAGTTTACATTTTCACTGGTGGGTTCACCTACGAAGATAGCATTGGTATAATTATCGAATTCGTTCACTAGGTTCTGACAAGCAGAGAAAGTTCTTCTGCCAATGATCACGAACAATTTCCCCGTTTGATTGATCTTTTCACTTTCGATAACGCGGGTGATCACAGCTTTGTTCTTGTAATTGTTCCCCCCTCCGTTTAAGCGAACGTCGATAACCAACTTCTCCACATCATTGTTTTCAATAAAATCGAATACTTTGGTGTAGAATTCGGGAATGGCTTCATCTTCCTCATCCTGAACCTGGCTCTGACGTACATATACTGTTTTGTGTTCAGGGATGTATTCGTAATAGTAGATCTTATCGAGGTTTTTTAAATAATACGGAGTTGTACTTTGATCACGAACATCCAGCCAGTCTCCTTTTTGTTGGATCAGGCTGTACGACGTAGGAAGCAATTTTCCATCAGGCATCGCGGTTAGGTCCATGGTGAACTCCTTGCCTTCTTTTTCAAAGGTCATAGTCACATTCTTACTGAATTTTGGAATCACTCTTTGGGCATGTAGTACCTGTGGGCTCACCAGGTATAGAAATCCATATGCCTTAAAGTATTGGTCATTTTCGGACGGTACTACCGGGTAAATTGCTTTCAGTGCATCCTCGATCTTCATGCCGCCAATGCGCTTAACCTTGGCTCCCAGTGCATTTGCATAGTCTTTGTGAACTCCCTGTACGTAAATTCCGTCTGAAAAATGGTATAGATTTATAGGAAGTTGGTTCATGGGAACCGGATTACCGTGTATCCCCAGGCGCGTATGCCCGTACTTGAACATGCCAATGATACGTGCCAAGCCAATATTGATCTCGTGTGCCTGAAGTTTGGGAATGTCGTTATAGAGCTTATCCACCGCCTTATCGAATTCGTTGGCGGTCACTTTTTTGAACAAGAATGAATAATCTTTATGAATGGTGTGTTGAAGGAATTTGAGGTCTTCCTGCCATTGACTAGCAGTAATGGAGAGCTGCGCGGATGCTTGCAACGAGAAGCATACCGCCAAAAGGATGAATAGTTTTTTCATTTTTCGATTGATTGAATGGTTTCTAATAGGACAGTATTATTTCGAATTTGTTACAGTTATCGCCTGCCTATCTGCTATTTACGGGGAAATTTTTAGATGAATTCCTGACCAATTTTTCGTAACTTGAAGAGGCACCTTTCTAATCTCACACTACTTCATTTTTGAGAGGTTATTGAATTGGAGAAGTTCCTTTCACTTTCTCCTTAACACTATTTAGTAATATTTTAAACCTAATAATTATGAATCCAACAATTGTGCTTAGCATTTTACTTGGGCTGTTTTTCCTCTCAGGTATACGAATAATTTTTGAATATAAACGGGCCTTAAAATTCAGGTTTGGGAAATACGTCAAGACGTTAAAACCTGGTTTCCGGTGGATCATACCAATTGTGGAAACGATCCAGGTGGTGGATATCCGTGTGATCACCATCAATATTGTTTCCCAGGAAGTAATGACCGAAGACAACGTACCTTGTAGCATCGACGGGGTGGTGTTCTTTAAGATCAACGATCCCGAACGAGCGGTCCTGGAGGTAGAGCAATATAAATTTGCCATCACGCAATTGTCCCAGGCTGCGCTTCGCGATGTATGTGGTAAGGTGGAGCTTGATACCATTCTATCCAAACGCGAAGAGATGGGAAAGAATATCAAAGGAATTGTCGAACAGGAGACCAAAGAATGGGGTATCGAGATCAATGATGTGAAGATCAAAGACATTCAGTTACCGGAAAATATGAGACGAATGATGGCGAATCAGGCCGAGGCTGAACGATCGAGACGAGCTCGTATTATATTAGCCCTTGCGGAAGAACAGGCAGCAGGAAAGTTATTGGAAGCAGGTAAGTTGATCGATCAGTCCCCATCTGCGATCAAGCTTCGATTGTATCAAACCTTATCGAACATAGCAGCCGAGAAAAATTCGACCATACTGTTCCCATTCCCGGAAGAAGTTCTGCCGGTGAAAAAGAATTCCATGTAGCCAGAAGGACTATTCCTGCTGGATCAACTCCTTTTGTACGTTGGCCGGTACCGGTTGATAGGAAGCAAAGGAGGAATTGAAAGTCGCCCTGCCTTGTGTTAAAGAACGCAGGTCGGTGGAATAGCCGTACAATTCAGCCTCTGGCGTAATGCATTTCAGGATCTGGTAGTTATTCAAACTATCGATACCCTGGATCATGGATCGACGGGACTGAAGGTCGGTCATGACATTTCCAACCATCTCTTCCGGAACTTTCACGGTCAATTCCTGTGTAGGTTCCAATAGTTTTGGATTGGCGTTCAGAAAAGCTTCCTTGAAAGCATGTGCTCCCGCGATCTTGAAGGAGATATCGTTGGAGTCCACAGAGTGCATCTTTCCATCGTAAACCATAACGCGCACATCGCGAATATACGACCCTGTTAATGGCCCCGACTCCATAACCTCGAGTACTCCTTTCATGATGGAAGGCAGATATCGAACGTCTATCACCCCGCCAACGATACAATTGTAGAACATCAGTTTACCTCCCCATGGAAGGTCTACCTCTTCTTTTCCGCGAATGTTGAATCCATCCGGATCTTCCATGCCTTCATGCCAGGGTTCGATTTTCATATGTACTTCTCCAAATTGACCCGATCCTCCCGATTGTTTCTTGTGACGGTAGCTCGCATTGGAGGCTTTTTGAATCGTTTCCCTGAAGGAGATCTTGGGTTTTTCAAATCGAACATCTACTCCATAGATATTTTTTAATGTCCATTTTATGGTTGCCAAATGCAATTCTCCCTGACAACCGAGTATCAATTGTTTGGCTTCTTTGGAATACTTTACCACGACGGTTGGATCCTGTGAACGTATTTTCCGCAAGGCGTCGCTCAACTTTTCCTCATCGTTCTTATTCTCTGCATATACGGCTTTTCTAATACGTGATGCCGGATATTTTATTGGTTTTATCGCGACGGGATGCCCAGCTTCATGCAAAGTGTCGTTCGTTTTGGTATACTTCAACTTTAAGGTTGCCCCTATATCTCCTACCGTAAGTTGTGAGATAGGTTTACGCTCTTTACCGTCCATGATAAACAACTGATTCAGGATCTCGGTTTCATCATTTCTTGAATTCACCAGCTTATCGTTCAACTTAACTTCTCCTGCTTTCACCTTAAAAAAGGTGATCTGTCCTAAATTTGGCTGATAAACAGTTTTGAAAACGAACAAGGCTGTTGGTGCACCTTTTTCTCTTTTTAGTTCTTCTCCAGCAACGGTTTGCTCGGGTTTCAAATCGGCTGCTGCGGGAGCCACATTGTCTATGAATCCCATGAGACGGCCCGATCCCATGTCGTTTATCGC
>JABDNM010000111.1 GCA_013043825.1 Flavobacteriaceae bacterium | reverse complement strand
GATATTTACTTTCCCAAGCAAAGTGACCAACCTTTTTATTGCTACGAATTGATACTGAAACACTAGAAATTTCGCCTTCTAACCAGAGTAAAGGGCCCAGTAAATACCTCATTATCTGAAGTCACTGCCTGATACCAGTAGCTGGAAGATGGCATCATACTACCATTATAGCGTCCGTCCCAACCGCGGCTGTCGGCAGTAAAACTCGCTAACACTTTTCCGTAACGGTCGAAAATTCGGATCGTAACCAGCTCCAGTGGATCTTCCCTTGGAGGCACATAATTCCAATAATCATTAATACCGTCATCATTGGGCGAAAAATAGGTGGGAAAACCGGTAGGCGGGTATGCCAACACAAAAGGACGCTCGCGAATCCCGCAGCCATTCTTATCCCGAACATAAACAACATACTCCCCTTCTGCCAGCCCCGAAAAACTATTGTCATCGCTGTAAGGGCCATCAGGATCATTGAGTGAATATTCATAATCCCCCGATCCCGAAACGATCACCGTTACCTCAAAAAGATCGGCAAACTCCTCAATAATAATGTTGTCGATGGTCGCAATGGAGGATGCGACCACCGAAAATTCTTTCCCGTCCGGACATTCAATCACCACACCATCCTGATTGATAATGTTATACGCTTCGTATCGATAAGGCCCTGTTTCAGAAATTGCCACCGACCGCTCTTCAGAAATAAGCAATTCGTCGCCATTGGGCTGTATTTGGTACCATCGAAATCCGTCTGCCATATCCTGTGAAGTGATCATCGTAGGCAGGTCGTTTTCGCATATGCCTACCTGATCCGGGAAATTTATTATCGGACTCAAGGTCACCAATTCACCAGTATTTGGATCGATAAATGGACCACAGCCCAAAATTGTTGAAAAGGATTCCTGTCCGCAGTCCTGTGCTCTCCCCGCATCATTGAAGGGAAAAATTGTTATGAAATAGGTGGAATTGGGTTCAAAATTGATCACCAGGGTCGAATTGGTAAAAAAGACTGCTTCATCCAATACGTCATTCACGAAGGGAGACCTTCCCAAATTTACGATATAGCCAATCGCACCGGGAACCGCTTCCCAGACGATAATAGGCGATAGTTCAACGTTGGTCGCTCCGTCCATAGGCGAGATGAGCATCGTACAGCCGGGAGGATCACCCAATTCCCCGGTGGTAAAACTTTCTTCTAAACATCCGGTTGCAGCTCCGTTCTCGTTATAAGGGATAATGCGAACAAAAATTTGTGTTCCAGGCGGTAGATCGGTTGGAGGATTAAAAGCTAGCACATTTCCCACATCCAAATTGTTGATGATGTCCCCTGTGCCCGGGGCAGTTCCCATCGTCACCCGATATCCGGTTGCCCTGCTGGCATAGCTCCAGTTTAAGTTGATCCCTACATTTACATCGGTTTCTCCATTTACGGGATTGGTCAATTGTGTACATTCGGGGATGGTGGTGACATCCACCGTCGTAAACGACTGACTCGGACATACAATATTTGATTGATCAAAAAAGAAAAGAGTAATCGTCACGTAGATCAAGGTGTTTTCGGGAAGTCCCAACGGTGGCGTGAAGGTGGTATCACCTCCCACGTTTTGCTCATTGACGATCTCGCCTCCACCGGGAGTTGTCCCTACCGAAATTATATAACCAGCAATGCCGGTTACTACCTCCCAGCTAATGGAAGTGTCGACGGGAACATTGACCGCGTTGGGAAGGGGATCCAGAAGATTGGGACAGTCCTGGGCCACTCCTGAAAATGGAAGTAAAACAAAACATATATACAGAATCCAACAACGCACCGTCTTCCAAATTTTCTAAAAGGTGTAATTTAAGCTAAGTACAATATCCTTGAGAACCTATCTTCCGTTAAACGGACAAACATTTCATTAATTTTACAAACCAATGCCGAACTTATTGGATGAATTCACAGGATGAGCGATTTTTATGGGAAGATACTCAATTTTTTAGTTGATAAAGTACTTTTTAACAGGACTGTAGGG
>JABDNM010000030.1 GCA_013043825.1 Flavobacteriaceae bacterium | reverse complement strand
GGACCCTTCGATTTGGTCTTAATTTCAACTTTGGAGACGAGTACGACGAATACTAGAAGTGTGCAAAAAATAAGAATTGAGACCGAGCTGGAAGTTTTTGATTCTATTTCAGAACTGCCTGCCACGATTCAAGATTTAATGAATAAGGCGCATCAAGCACGTAAAAATGCTTATGCGCCTTATTCGCATTTCAATGTAGGGGCGGCCATACTCTTGAAAAATGGTGATATTGTTACCGGAAATAACCAGGAGAATGCAGCCTTCCCTTCGGGCCTTTGTGCCGAACGAGTCGCAGCCTTCCAGGCTGGTGCGAATTTTCCCGGGGAACCCTTTGAGGCTATGGCCCTGTGTGCGGGTTCTACCCAACACGACACGGCGACTCCCATCCCACCTTGCGGAGCTTGCAGACAATCCCTTGCTGAATATGAAGTGAAGCAGGAATCTCCAATCTCGATCTATTTTATGGGTGATTCGGGAAAAGTGGTTAAATCGAACTCGGTTAAGGATCTTCTACCGCTTGTATTTGATAGCTCCTATTTATAGGAATAAAACTCTTTGGAAATTACATACTCCACTGCGACAACGTTTTCGATTGTAATTTAATTATCAAGGGTTTTATAGTAGGTAATAATATCCTATTTTTGTAATTCGTGAATTTCAGAACGGAGCAATGTTTATCCGCCATCATAATTCAGTATGAAAAAAATTACCAAACAAACTTACCTTAAATGGTATGAAGATATGCTCTTCTGGCGAAAGTTCGAAGACAAGCTTGCCCAGGTTTACATCAATCAAAAAGTTAGGGGATTCCTTCATCTTTACAATGGACAGGAAGCTGTATTAGCAGGCGCCCTGCATGCGATGGAACTAGGTAAGGACAAGATGATCACGGCATACCGTAATCATGTTCAACCCATTGGGATGGGAGTGGATCCAAAAAGAGTTATGGCAGAATTGTATGGCAAGGCAACCGGAACCTCTCAGGGCTTGGGTGGATCCATGCACATCTTTTCTAAAGAACATGGTTTTTATGGCGGACATGGAATCGTTGGCGGACAAATCCCTTTAGGGGCAGGTTTGGCTTTTGCAGACAAGTACGCCGGTAACGATGCTGTAACCCTCACCTTTATGGGAGATGGCGCTACCAGACAGGGTTCCTTACACGAGACTTTCAATCTGGCCATGCTTTGGAATTTACCTGTGGTCTTCTGTGTTGAGAATAATGGTTATGCCATGGGAACTTCCGTCGCGAGAACGGCCAATCATACCGAAATTTGGAAATTGGGACTGGGTTATGAAATGCCATGTCGGCCGGTAGATGGAATGAAACCAGAAATTGTAGCAAAAGAGTTGGACGAAGCCATTACGCGTGCTCGAAAAGGGGGCGGACCTACCTTTTTGGAAATTCGAACCTATCGATACCGTGGTCATTCAATGAGTGATGCTCAGCATTATCGAACCAAGAAGGAAGTTGAGGAAAAAAAGGATGAAGATCCCATAAGTTATGTGCTGAATATTATTTACCAGAAAAAATACGCTACAGAAGAAGAGATCAAGAAAATTGATGCTCGCGTTAAGAAGCTGGTTTCCGAATGTGAGCAATTTGCAGAAGACTCTCCTTATCCCGAAAAGAATGTCATGTACGACGTAGTATACGCCCAGGAAGATTATCCATTTTTACCTCATAAATTATAAGCTATGGCAGAAGTAATCACCATGCCCAGACTAAGTGATACCATGGAAGAAGGTACGGTTGCCTCCTGGTTGAAAAAAGTGGGTGACAAGGTAGCTGAAGGAGATATACTGGCCGAGATCGAAACCGACAAGGCCACCATGGAATTCGAATCGTTTTATGAGGGCACCTTGCTTCATGTGGGTCTGGCTGAAGGTGAAACTGCCAAAGTGGATGCTTTGTTAGCGATCATTGGAGACGAGGGAGAAGATATTTCAAGTTTGCTCAAAGACGGAAACAAGGCTCCATCATCAGAAACTGAGACGAAAAAAGAATCCAAAGAGGAGACAAAGGAAGCGCCGGTATCAGATTCTTCCGACGAAGAGGATAGCAGCGATCTTCCCGATGGTGTAGAGATCATTACTATGCCCAGGCTGAGCGATACCATGGAAGAGGGTACTGTGGCAAGTTGGTTGAAGAAAGAAGGAGATACGGTAGAAGAAGGAGATATCCTGGCCGAGATCGAAACCGATAAGGCTACTATGGAGTTTGAATCCTTTTACAACGGTACATTGCTAAAAATTGGCATTGCTGAAGGCGAATCTGCCAAAGTCGATAGCCTATTGGCGATCATAGGCCCCGCCGGGACTGATGTTTCAAAAATCAAAACTACGGTTCCAAAAAAGACGCAGTCGAAAACAACTACTTCCGAAGAAAAACCAGCGCCAAAAAAATCACAGGAAAGTACAGCATCGAAGCAGGAAGCACCAATAGCATCCACATCTGTTAGCAGTTCATCACCTGGCGGTCGAATTTTCGCCTCTCCGTTAGCCAAGAAATTGGCAGAGGAGAAAGGCATCTCATTGAACCTGGTGAAAGGAAGCGGTGAAAACGGACGTATCGTAAAAAGGGACATAGAGAACTATCAGCCCGCAGCGGGTGCTGCAGCGTACACTCCGGTAGGGGAAGAGCAATTCGAGGAAGTGGCCAATTCACAAATGCGGAAGACTATCGCCAAGCGACTGGGAGAATCCAAATTTACAGCACCGCACTACTATCTCACCATTGAATTGGATATGGACACAGCCATTGCATCGCGGACAGCCATAAACAGCGATCCCGATGTAAAGATATCCTTCAACGACATGATCGTAAAGGCTTGTGCCATGGCGCTCAGAAAACACCCAAGAGTGAACAGTCAGTGGACAGACCAAGCCACTGTGATTGCAAAACATATTCACGTGGGTGTAGCCGTCGCCGTTGACGATGGCCTGGTGGTACCTGTGCTGCGATTCGCAGACCAAATGACCTTCTCTCAAATAGGTGCCCAGGTAAAAGAACTGGCTGGTAAAGCCAGAAATAAAAAACTTACTCCCGATGAAATGCAGGGAAGCACCTTTACAGTCTCTAATCTTGGAATGTTTGGGATCAAGGAATTTACATCCATTATCAATCAACCTAACTCTGCGATCTTATCGGTTGGTGCCATCGTTCAAAAGCCTGTCGTAAAAAATGGCGCTATTGCCATTGGTAATACCATGACTGTAACCTTGGCTTGTGACCATAGAACGGTAGATGGTGCCACCGGGGCGGCATTTTTGCAATCACTTCGAAACTATATAGAGAACCCGGTCACTATGTTTGTTTAAAATACTTCGAATCAAACTGAAATCCCATTGACTATTTTTCTGGCAGTGGGATTTTGTATATTTAGGAAATGAAAAAAAATGTCATTATTACCGGAACCAGCCGTGGAATAGGATACGAGTTGGTTGCTCTTTTTGCAGATACGGAGCATAATTTACTTGCCCTTTCACGAAATGAAGTACCCGTTTCCGGCTTAGAGATAAGCAATTGCCATTGTTTTCCATGCGACATCACAGACCCGAACGATATAAAAAATGTGACGAAATTTATCAAAGATAATTGGGGACACGTGGATATTCTTATCAATAATTCAGGATTTCTGGTGAATAAACCTTTTTCCAAATTGAAGGCCATAGATTTCCAACAATCGTTCGAGGTCAATGTATTTGGAGCTGCCGCCATGATCCAGGCCACGCTACCCTTTCTGAAAAAAGGAGGACATGTGGTTAACATTAGCAGCATGGGAGGTGTTCAGGGCAGTGTGAAGTTTCCGGGACTGGCTGCCTATAGCAGCAGCAAGGGAGCATTGAATACGCTTACCGAAGTACTGGCAGAAGAATATAAGGATCAGGATTTCTCGTTCAATTCTCTTGCATTGGGTGCTGTTCAAACCGAGATGCTGGAAGAAGCTTTCCCTGGATTTCAAGCCCCTCAATCGGCGAAAAGTATGGCAAAGTACATCATGGATTTTGCGCTGAATGGAAACCGATATTATAATGGTAAGATTTTACAGGTTTCCAATTCAACTCCCTAAAAGATGAAGGAGATCTTGGAAAAATACATTCCCCAGTCTGCGGTTGATCCGGTTTTCCAATTGATCCAAATGAACAACGCACATTTGAAGATCGTAAATCAACGGGTTACACGCCACGGAGACTACAGGAAACTACCTGGTGGAAAGCATCAGATCACCGTTAATTCGAACCTTAATACCTATCGCTTTCTAATTACGCTCATTCACGAGATCGCTCATTTGGTAGCTTTCCATAATTATGGTAAAAACATCAAGCCCCACGGTAAAGAATGGAAGCTTAGCTTTCAACACCTGATGCTTCCTTTTTTGAGACCTGAAATCTTCCCCAATCAATTGCTTCCTTTATTGGCCATTCATTTCAAGAACCCCAGGGCAAGTAGTGACACCGATATCAAATTAGCGCTTGCACTGAAGCAATTCGACCCACCCAACGATAAAAACTATATCTTTGAGATACCTTATGGCGGGACCTTCCGTTTATACAATGGCAGGCTATTTCAACGTGGAAATAAACGCGTAAAGCGCTTTGAATGTATTGAGCTCGAAACAGGACGATTGTATTTGTTTAATCCGAATGCCGAGGTTGAATTAATTTCTTAAGATGAACAATAATTATTACGCAGTGATCATGGCTGGCGGAATTGGATCCCGGTTTTGGCCGGTGAGTACAGGCAAGTTTCCGAAACAGTTCCATGATATGCTAGGTACGGGGGAATCCCTATTGCAGCGTACTTTTAATCGATTGGTTGGAATAGTCCCCGTCGAGAATATCAGGATACTTACCAATGAGAGGTACCTGGGCTTGTGTCTGGATCAACTCCCGGACATATCTGCCAATCAAGTTGTGCTGGAACCTGCGATGCGCAATACAGCTCCCTGTATCCTCCTTTCGGCACTGAAGATCAAAAAAGAGAATCCCGATGCGATGATGTTGGTGGCGCCCAGCGATCACTGGATCGAAGACGAGTTGGCTTTCAGGGCAGATGTGGAACTTTGTTTCGAGGAATGCAAAGACAATGACAAACTTATCACCTTGGGAATTCATCCATCTTTCCCGAACACAGGATACGGATATATTGAAAGCGATGTGCAAACCGATGAATCAATTCAAAAGGTGATTCAGTTTACGGAAAAACCTGATTACGAAACGGCCAAGGAGTTTGTTTCCAGTGGTAACTTTTTCTGGAATGCCGGTATTTTCCTATGGAGCGTAAATAGTATTTGCATAGCCTTCGAAAAGTTGATGCCCGAACTGAGTGCACTATTTTCTGAAGGGATCCCTAAGTTCAACACTTCAGATGAGAAGTCATTCGTGGACGCGAATTATCAAAAGGCCGAGAATATCTCAATCGATTATGGAATCTTGGAAAAGGCAGAAAATGTTTATGTCAAAAAAGCTAGTTTCGATTGGAACGATTTGGGTACCTGGGGCGCCCTGCATGATAAATTACCAAAAGATCCTGATGGTAACGCTGTCGTAAATGCGATCACTCATTTGAAGGATACCAATGGAAATATGATCTTCTCTGTGAACGACAGGCTCGTGGTGATCGAAGGGTTAAAAGAGTATATCGTTGTTGACCATGATAAGGTTTTACTTATCTTTCCGAAGGAAAAAGAACAGCAAATCAAAGAATTGCTGGCCGAGGTCGAGAAAGAATTTGGTACAAAGTATACCTAAATGGAGAATAAAGAACAGCATCAGAAACCGGTAGATACCACCGAAGAATTTGAGCATGTTAAGCAAACCACGATGGAGTCACTTCGTGAGTTTATCACCGGGCTATTCAATATTCATACAGATACCGATAGGGATTCGACCATTGATGCGGTTAAAAAAGACATTTCCTTTAGAGGGCATAATGCCTGGATTCTAATATTTTCCATATTTGTCGCTTCCATCGGTCTCAACGTGAGTAGTACGGCCGTGGTGATTGGAGCAATGCTTATCTCTCCGCTCATGGGTCCAATCGTGGGAGTTGGACTTTCGGTCGCTATTAACGACGTTGAGATGCTTCGCAGGTCAATGATCAATCTGGGAGTTATGATTTTCCTGAGTGTTCTCACGGCTTATTTGTATTTCACCATCTCCCCCTTGACCGAAGAAACACCAGAGTTGGTTGCCAGAACCTATCCCACCATCCTGGATGTGTTGGTTGCAATTTTTGGTGGACTTGCATTGATCGTTGCTAAAACAAAAAAGGGGACTATTGCCAGTGTAATTTTTGGGGTGGCAATTGCCACAGCCCTTATGCCTCCATTATGTACTGTGGGTTACGGCCTGGCCGTAGGAAATCTTGCTTATGCCGGCGGTGCGCTATATCTCTTTTCGATCAACGCGGTTTTTATTGCTCTCACTACGTTCCTGGTGTCCAAAGTATTGCGCTTTCCCCTGGTTCGTTATGCCAACTCCAAACGCAGAAGATTCATTGCAAGACTAGCATCGATTATTGCTCTCATCGTAATCATACCCAGTGTTATTTTGTTCATCAACTTATTGAAGCAGCAGGTATTCGAGACAAAGTCACGCGAATTTGTTTCTAAGGAGATTCAATATGAAGGGGCAGAAGTAGTTAAATCTACGCAGAACTATCCCACCAAAACCATTGACCTGTACTTTATAGGAAATCCAATTCCACAATCGAAGATCACCGAATGGGAGGAGAAGTTGAAGGCTACCCCAAAACTGGATGGATGTAATTTGCGGGTGTTTCAAGGCAGCGATCGAAGCGGAGAGTTGGCCGAACAGATCTCCGGGGAATTGAAAACCACCATACTCGAAGAATTGTATGTGAAGAATGAAACTACAATTCGCGACAAGGACGAGCGCATACGTTTTCTCGAAGATGAGATCGCCAAACTTAAAGTGCGTGAGAACATCACCTTCGATCTTGTTAGTTCGGAAGCGAAATTGGTGTATCCCGACCTTCTTTCACTGAGCTATTCTGAAACGATTACCAACGATTTCAGTAAGATCGATACGCTTCCAGTGGTCAATTTGAAATGGAATACCAAACTAAGCCGTACACAACGTCAGTCAAATAACGCCAGTTTAGCCACTTGGATAAAATTTAAAATGAAGTTGGATACCCTAGCAGTCGTGGAGCAATAATCCCTAATCTTCTTCCAGTTGAATGTCCCTGATCTTTTTGAATAAGTCTGACGAATAGACAAAATCTGTCACACTCTTATTATCTGTTTTGAATATTTGTGAATTGTCTCCCTGCCAGGCCAATTGCCCTTGTTGTAGAAAAACAATATTCTCGCCAATTTCCATCACCGAATTCATATCGTGGGTATTGATCACTGTCGTGATGTTGTATTCGCGGGTGATCTCCTGAATGAGATTATCGATCAGTATTGCCGTCCTGGGGTCTAGTCCAGAATTGGGTTCATCACAAAACAAATATTTGGGATTGTTCACAATAGCCCTTGCAATAGCGACTCGTTTCTGCATCCCCCCGGAGATCTCGGAAGGAAATTTCCTGTTCACATTTTCAAGATTTACTCTAGAGAGAACTTCGTTCACGCGGTCCACCATTTCCTCTTTTTTCTTTTTGGTGAACATTCGTAAGGGGAACATCACATTTTCCTCGATATTCAATGAATCAAATAATGCACCACCTTGAAAAACCATACCCATGTCCATACGTAACTTTGTCTTCTGGTCTTCGTCCATATCCTGGATAGCCTCATCCTGAAAGTAGATCCGGCCTTGTTCTGGTTCAAATAGGCCAAGCAGGCATTTCAGAAAAACGGTTTTACCACTTCCACTTTGGCCAATGATAAGATTTGTTTTTCCCCGATCGAACACCGTGGAGATACCTTTTAAGATGTGATCTTCACCAAAACTCTTATGTATATTTTCTGCTCGAATCATTAGCCAAGTAAAAGGGATGTGATGATAAAATTGGTTAGAATAATTAATACTGAAGTCCAGACAAATGAATTGGTACTTGCCTTTCCAACTTCCAGTGCGCCACCCTTCATATAATAACCCTGCCACGAAGGTACAGTAGCTAAAATGAAGGCAAATACGAATGTCTTAATGAAGGCGTAGATTACATGAAACGTGATGAAATCACTCTGGAGCCCGCGAATAAAAGCTTCCGAGGTACTGTAATCTCCGTATACGCCGGCAACCCATCCACCTGCGATCCCAAGGAACATGGCAATCGCGATCACGAAAGGATAGAAGAGCAGTGCAATGATCTTTGGAAATACCAGGTAATTCAAAGAATTAATACCCATTACTTCCAAGGCGTCAATTTGTTCTGTTACCCGCATAGAACCAATACTAGAAGTAATGAAGGAACCCATCTTTCCAGCCATGATGATGGAAATAAAGGTTGGAGCGAACTCGAGGATGATCGACTGCCTGGTAGCAAATCCAACCAGATAATCTGGAATCAAAGGGTTTTCAATATTCAAGGCCGTTTGAATCGCAACAACACCGCCCACGAAGAACGATATAAAGGCCACGATTCCCAGGGAGTTGATTACCAGCTCGTCAATCTCTTTGAAGATAAGCTCCCGAATCACAGATCCTTTCGTAGGACGGCTGAAAACCGTACTTAACATTAAAAAATAAGATCCAATATCCTCGAGGTACTTCATGGGCTTCAATCTACAGCTAAAGTAACAAAATTAAGCTTTTGTATAGGTTCAAATAAGGATGGTCAAAACTATTCGGAAAGGCTCTTGATCATTTTGTGATAGATCTCGGTATTTTCATAAACACCTCCGAACAATTCAGCCCCGGGCCCATAAGCAAAAACCGGAATCCAGGTAGCAGAGTGTCCGCCAGTGGAAAAACTTGGTTGAATACTATTGTAATCATTACTGGTGGGGGCAAGCGTAAATCCACCAGTTTCGTGATCGGCAGTAACGATCACAAGTGTTTCCTTATTCTTTCGTGCAAAAGCCAGTGCGAGGCCAACTGTTTTATCGAAATCCAAAAGTTCTCCAATCAAGTATTCAGCATCATTGGCATGGCCTCCCCAATCTATCTGAGATCCCTCTACAATCAGTATAAATCCCCAGTTGTTCTTTGAAAGTTGATCCAGGGCCAGTTGCGTTGCCTGGGGGAGGAAATCCCCCCGGCCGTCAACCATTTTTGGCATGCCATCGCTAGCTAGTAAATATCCTTGTTTATCTGCCCGGGTTGGTGTGAGCGATTCTGTATTAATCGTGAAACCTCTTTCCTTTAACCTGGAGATCATATCGATACTATCTGATCTCTGTTGAAAGAAAGCCAATCCACCCCCGGCAAAAAAATCGATCTCCGAATCAACCAGGTCAGCGGCGATATCTTCGTATAGACTGCGTGAACGACTATGGGCATAGAAGCTAGCAGGGGTGGCATGAACGATGGACGAGGTCGCAATCACCCCACTGCTATACCCTCTGCCAGACAGTTGCTCGACAATCGTCTCAACTTCCGAATAGTCAGGCGCCATACCAATGGCCCCATTATATGTTTTGATCCCAGAGGCAAAGGCAGTGGCTCCCGCTGCTGAATCGGTGATGAGCATGTCTGATGCCGATGTTTTTATAAGTCCTATCACCGGAAATTCCTCGAAGTGAGAAGGTTCTTCCTTGAAAAACTCACTGGAGGATACCTGGCTCAAACCCATACCGTCCCCAATGAGCAAAATGATATTTTTTGGCTTTTCACGAGATTGTCTTGTGGATTCTGTAGTTTGTCGCTGGGCCGAGCATGAAACTAAAAAAAGCAGGAATAATAGTAAGCTAAGTGTGCGCATAATTCTTTCTAAAGCTTAAAAATACGAAATCCCCGTCCCTTAAAAGTTAATCAAGCGTTATAATTAGGAGAGTTTCTTGCGAATATTCTTCCAGCGGTAAGAGCGTATGAAGCGCCCTTCAGTTTCTGTCACCAAATAGGGATCTTTGCATTTGAAGTAGCCTTTCATGCAATCCATCAAGTAGGATAGACTTTTTTTTCTGAAAGCCAGTTTGGCCGAGGCCAATGCAGAAAGCCAAAACCCATAGCGCATTTTTTTAAACGCTTCACCCTGTTTAAATCTTGCGGCCTTGGTGTAAGTAGCTCCTGTGGGTTTTAAATGTTTAACATGCAAATTGGGAACCGTGATTACACTCCAACCATGGTAACGTGCAAGCAGTTCATCCAAAGTATCCCAACCCATGGATTGCTTTAAGCCTCCTATGGTATCAAAACATAACTTACGATATGCCTTGAGCGCACCTCTAATATGATCTTTTCCTGTCAAATTTTCGACAATCCAATTGTCCTGGTCCTGGATCGTACAATATCCTCCGGCCATGCCACATTTGGGATCATTCTCAAATATGCTCACAAGTCTTTCCAAATAATTACCAGGGAAAATAAGATCTGCATCAAATTTACAGATTATGTCCACTTCGGCATCAATACTTTGTAATCCATGATAAAAAGCCTTTACTACTTTGCTTCCTGGTTGGTGTTGCCCCTCGGAGACATGATTCATCACTTGAATAAGGCTATTTTCGGCCTGTAGTTTGGTCAGGATCTCGAAGGTGCGATCTGTAGAGTGATCATTTACTACGACGATCTTTGAGGGTAAAAATGTTTGGTTGAGAAGGGATTTAAGGGTACGCTCGATATATGCTTCCTCGTTATGGGCCGGTATGACAATTTGAATGTTCATCGAACTCGTTCAGCATATACTAAGTAATAGCGTGGAGTGAATCTGCGGAGGATGGGGCGGATGCCAACTTTCTTCACCGGATGGGTGAATTTCTCTCGTTTTTTAATTCGCCAGCCTGCCTTTTCCAGCAGCCAGTCAAACTGCCAGTCTTCAAATTCGTGGTAATGGCGATCACGCTCATCTGTCTTGGAACGGTAAGCAGAAGCGAACCATAGTTTTAGCGGAACGGAGGCTACCAGTTTTTTAGCTTTTATGTCGTGGATCACATTGAAGGGCGAAACTAGATGCTCGAAAATTTCGAAAGCGGTCACCACATCGTATTCTAAAGTCTGAACCGCCGTGGTATCCAGATCAAGGTCTTCCCCCTGTGTATTACTTACTGAATATCCTTCCTTTCTTAGAATATCTGCAAAAGGATTATTAACACCAAGATCCAGAATGGATTCATGTGTACCGATGTACTTTTTTACAAATTTTAAGGTGTAGTTGTATCTTTTTTTAGGGTAGCTTCCTGGGTACATGCTTATACGCGGTAAACAATGGCGTTGATGTTCATACCTGCGCCAACACTGGCAAAGATAACGATATCTCCCTTGTTTACTTCATGTCCTTCAAGATTTCCCTTGACCACGAGATCGTAAACCGTTGGAACAGTAGCCACACTGGAATTCCCAAGTTTGTCTATAGTCATTGGCATTACATCCGGCGGTGCTTCACGATCGTACAGTTTGAAAAATCGCTTGATAATGGCTTCGTCCATCTTTTCATTGGCCTGATGAATAAACACCTTCTTCACTTCGTCGATGGAACATCCACTCTCGTCCAGGCAGTCTTTCATCGCGGTGGGGACATTGCTTATTGCAAATTCATAGATCTTACGACCGTACATCTTGATGTATTTTCGCGCATCGGTTACCTCCTGGTTATTCGACTCGCCAAAGTAGATGAAATGGGCTTCGTCAAAGGTATAGGTGGCCGTACAATGTGCTAATATTCCCCTATTGTCTTCTTCGGTTCCTTCTATGATGGCTGCTCCTGCACCATCGCTGTAAATCATGGAATCCCGATCATGTTGATCGACCACTCGAGACAGCGCTTCAGCACCAATAACAAGGCATCGATTTGCCATTTTCGCCTGGATAAAAGCGTGTGCCTGAATTACTCCTTCCACCCATCCCGGGCATCCAAATAAGATATCATAGGCAACGCATCGCGGATTCTTAATTCGTAACAGGTGTTTTACCCTGGATGCCAAACTTGGTACTGTATCACTTTGATGTGTTCCATGTTTAACATCTCCATAGTTATGCGCCACGATTATATAGTCGATCGTCTCCTTGTCGATATTCGCGTCTTTGATCGCTGCTTCCGCAGCATACTGGGCAATTTCGGAAGTGACCAAATTATCTTTGATATACCTCCTTTCTTTGATTCCGGTGATGGCTTTAAACTTTTCGATGATCACTGTATTCTCATGACCAAATCTTGACCCGTCTTCATTGTAGAAATCATGGTTTTCAAAACCTTCATTGGGAGCTACATTCTGGGGAATAAAGCTGCCAGATCCTTTTATAATGCTATTCATTACTACTGATAATTTGTTAAATGTAACCAAATGCGTTCAGCTTACACAACTAATAGGGGCAAAATGAGCGCAGGCTGAATATTTCTCAAAATATCTCAAAATATTTATTAAATCCTCAATTTTCTGAGCATATTCAAGCTAAAAATATGGGATGATCACTCGACTTCCAAAAAATCCTCGATAGGCGCACAGGTACAAATTAGGTTTCTATCTCCATAAGCATCATCCACTCGACGAACCGATGGCCAGAATTTATTTTCACTTACATATTCCAACGGAAAAGCTGCTTCCTTTCGTGTGTAAGGAAAATTCCAATCATCATTCGTGATCATTTGTAAAGTATGTGGGGCGTTTTTAAGAACATTATCGGTGTTGTCTTTGGAAACCATATCAATCTCCTTCCGAATAGAGATCATGGCGTCACAAAATCGATCCAATTCGTCAAGGCTCTCGCTTTCGGTTGGTTCGATCATCATTGTGCCAGCGACGGGAAATGAAACCGTTGGAGCATGAAAACCATAATCCATCAATCGCTTGGCGATGTCTGTAACTTCAATTCCATGTTCCTTGAAAGGCCGACAATCTACGATCATCTCATGCGCAGCCCTGCCATTCTCCCCGGCATAAAGCACATCGAAAGATCCTTTCAGCCGCTCCTTGATGTAGTTGGCATTCAGAATTGCATATTCCGTAGAACTTTTAAGTCCGCTCTCACCCAACATACATATATAGGCATAAGAAATAATACATGCCAACGCACTTCCCCATGGTGCTGCAGAAATAGCGGTGATCGCCTTTTTACCTCCGGTTGGAATTACAGGATTATTCGGTAAGAACGGAACCAATTGCGGGGCTACACATATTGGCCCCACTCCCGGTCCTCCACCTCCATGCGGGATCGCAAAGGTTTTGTGCAAATTTAAATGACAAACGTCTGCTCCTATGGCTCCCGGGTTGGTTAGTGCAACCTGGGCATTCATGTTTGCGCCATCCATATAAACTTGTCCGCCATTTTCATGTATGATCCCGGTAATTTCCTTGATGGCCGACTCGTACACGCCATGAGTTGACGGGTAGGTTACCATCAGGGCTGCTAATTGATCCTTGTGTTCTTCAGCCTTCGCTCGTAGATCGTCCACATCGATATTTCCTTCTTCGGTTGCTTTGGTGACTATTACTTTCATTCCCGCCATTACTGCACTCGCAGGATTTGTTCCATGAGCAGAAGAGGGAATTAGGCAGACATTTCGGTGATGATCCCCACGGGATTCATGATACGCACGAATTACCATGAGTCCGGCGAATTCTCCCTGAGCCCCAGAGTTGGGTTGCAGGGAAGTACCGGCAAAACCAGTGATCTCGGTGAGCTGCTGTTCCAATTTTTTCAGCATTTGCTGGTATCCTTCGGCCTGTTCAATTGGGACAAAAGGGTGCATATTTCCCCATTGAGGATCGCTCAAGGGGAGCATTTCGGCAGCCGCGTTCAGCTTCATGGTGCATGAACCCAGGGAGATCATGGAATGATTGAGTGCCAAATCTTTGCGTTCAAGTTTCTTGATATAGCGCATCAACTGGGTTTCGCTGTGATAGCTGTTGAACACATCGAAAGTCATGAATTCGGTTGTCCTGGAAAGGCTTTTAGGAATATTTGAATCTTTAGTCAATTCTGAAATGAAGACCGGCTTTTGCTCTTTTGCTGCTGCAAAGATGCTCACGATAGTATTGAGGTCTTTCAGGGTAGTTGTTTCGTTTAGGGCAATAGAAACAGTAGACTCGCTAGGATAATAGAAATTAACCCGTTTGGACAATGCAATCTTTTGTATGACCGAAACATCAGCGGCTATAGACAGAGTATCGAAATACGATGAATTCTCCTGAATGTAACCCAATGATTCGAGGACCCTTGCCAGGGAAACAGCCTTGGCATGTACCTTCTGCGCGATGTCCTTGAGCCCTTCCGGCCCATGATAAACCGCATACATCCCAGCCATTACGGCTAAAAGTACCTGCGCCGTACATATGTTGGAAGTCGCTTTATCGCGCTTTATATGTTGTTCCCTTGTTTGCAATGCCATACGCAGTGCCCGGTTCCCATCGGTATCTTTGGTAACCCCTATGATCCTACCCGGTATGTTGCGCTTGTATTCCTCTCTTGTTGCGAAATAAGCCGCATGCGGACCTCCATATCCAAGAGGGATCCCAAATCGCTGCGTAGTTCCTACCACGACGTCGGCACCCATGCTTCCTGGCGATTGCAACACGACGAGGCTTAGAATATCGGCCGCCACTGCTACCTTTATATTCGAATTTTTTGCTCTTTCAATAAATTGGCTGTAGTTGTAAAGCTTTCCGCTCTTACCGGGGTATTGTAAGAGTGCACCAAAATATTCTGGAGCAAAATCAAAGGATTCATGATCACCTAATTCCAATTCGATTCCTAAGGGAGTAGCCCGAGTATTCAAAAGGGAAAAAGTTTGGGGGAGAATCTCTTCGGAAACAAAGAATTTTACAACCTCGTTCTTTTTTTGATCTTTGTCACGAACCGCAAACAGCAAGGCCATGGCTTCGGCAGCCGCTGTAGATTCATCAAGCAGGGATGCGTTGGCGAGGTCCATTCCGGTCAAGTCGCTCACCATGGTTTGAAAGTTCAACAAGGCCTCCAGACGTCCCTGCGCGATCTCGGCCTGATATGGTGTGTAAGCGGTGTACCATCCCGGGTTTTCAAGTATGTTTCGCTGAATTACCGGAGGAAGGTTGCAGGCATGGTAGCCCAATCCAATATATGTTTTGAATACTTCATTCATCGCTGCCAGGTCGCCAATATGTTCGAGATACTCATGTTCGCTCATGGCAGGATCCAATTCGATCTTTTCCTTTAATCGAATTTCATCGGGGATAGTTTCATCAATGAGTTGCGAGAGCTTGTCAACTCCTATGGTATTTAACATTTTTGGCAGGTCGGATGTTCGCGGACCAATATGTCGAAGAGCAAAAGAAGACGTATTCATTAAGGGATTATTAAATTTTGTCAAAATTACGATATAAAGCTTAAAAAATAAGGGTCCCTTATCGGTTGAATTGATAATTTTTCAACGAAAAAGTACACTTACTAACAGTTTGGGTATTTTTGTTCAATGAAGTTACTACGCTCCCTGTTTCAATTTTACGTGGATGCCAGTATTCATGTAGCGTTGGCAGTACTTGCTTTGGCTTTGGTGACTCTTCGGGAGTTAACTATTCTTTACGATTGGACCTTGGTAGGCGCTGTGTTTTTTGGTACGATCACAGGCTATAATTTTGTCAAGTATGCTCGCATAGCCGGCTTGTATCATCGCAGCTTGGCAAAGTCCCTTCGAAGTATACAACTATTCTCGTTTTTATCCTTTGCGTTAATGCTCTACTGTGCTTGGCACTTACCCTGGAAGATCATTGGACTTGCAGGGGTTTTTGGTTTATTGACAGGATTGTACGTATTACCCGTTTTCCTGAATCGAAGCCTGAGGAATTTGGCTGGATTGAAGTTGATCGTAGTATCGATGGTATGGGCAGGTGTAACGGTTATTGTGCCGGCGGCAAATATGGAAGGGTCATTTTCTTCGGATGTATGGATACTATTTATCCAACGTTTCTTGTTGATTTTGGTGCTTACACTTCCTTTCGAAATTCGTGACCTTCCCTATGATCTGCCTAAACTGCGTACTCTTCCCCAAGTAGTAGGAATAAGGAATACCAAATGGTTGGGATCGATTTTCTTGGTTATCTGTGCTATTTTGGAGGGATTCAAGGACGAACTTTGTATTAATCATGCCTTGAGCTTGCAACTCACCTTGATCGTATCAGCCATCTTATTATGGATGAGTAGCAAAAAACAATCGAGATACTTTTCCTCATTTTGGGTGGAAAGTATCCCGATCCTTTATTTAATTGTTTTTCTTTTTCTAGACTATTATTTTGCCACCTCCTGCTGAATACGCTCTTTTAGTACTTTTTTGTCTTCAATTTTCACCGATTTTACCCTGGGATCTTTTATCACCTTACTGAGCTTATTGTTTCTTACGGTATACTTCCTGCAAGCCCTGCAATAGATCAAATGAAAGTTGAGCTTTACTTTTTCCCAGAATGAGGTTTCCCTATACTGGTTCTTGTCGCACAAATGGTTTGCCTCTTGGCATTCTAGCTTTATTTTCATATCGTAATCTAGAACCAACTTTTCTCAAGGCAATCGGCCATGGACTTGCGCGCCCTGTGGATGATTACCCAGAGATTAGACGGTGTTATTTCAAATTCATTACAGATGGTTTCCGTATCGATTCCCTCGATGGTTTTCATTCTGAAGATTGCAGCCTGCTTGTCGGAAAGCCTGTCTAAACAACGAAATATCGCCATCCCAAGCTCCTCATTTTCCATGGTGTCCTCTGCGGTTCGGTCGAAAGGGTCACGTACTCGTTCTTCCAGCCAATCCCCATCTCCTTCACCATCGTTATAAGCCACCCGTATTTCTGCTTTGCCTTTGTTGGAATTTATCTTGCGGTAATGGTCGATGATCTTACGCTTTAAAATGGAGATCAACCACGTGCGTTCACTTGCTTTTCCCTGAAAATTATCTTTGGATTTTAGTCCCGCAAGGAATGTTTCACTGATAAGATCCTGGGTAATCTCATGGTCGTTCACACGCACAATGGTATAATTGTACAAGTAGTCTGAATACTTGTCAACCCAAAGATCTGGATTCAGCTCGTTGATTGGCATAGCAACTTTGTCGAAGTTTTATATAAAAATAACAAAGTTTCACCATTCCGAACGGTTAAACAACTTAACATCCTATTCATAAGGTAATTTTCGATCAGCCAATTAATCCCGCTCGTCTTAACAAGGCCTCAGGATCGGGTTCCTGTCCGCGAAATTCGACGTATAACTCCATTGGGTCTTTGGTACCGCCCTTGGAAAGCACCGTATTCTTGAATTTATTGGCTATTTTCTTATTGAAGATTCCTTCTTGTTGAAAATAAGCGAAGGCATCGGCATCAAGAACCTCTGCCCATTTGTAGCTATAATACCCGGCCGAATATCCTCCCTGGAAAATGTGCGAAAAGGAGGTACTCATACAGGTTGATTCTACCTCTGGATAAAGCTGTGTTGCACCGAAAGCAGCTTTTTCAAATATCTTAACATCTTCGATCTGGGAAGGATCTGCTCCGTGCCAGGACATGTCCAGCATTCCAAAACTCACCTGCCGCAAAGTATGCATCCCCTCATGAAAAGTAGCAGACTCCTTGATCTTTTTTATCAACTCCATAGGGATCACAGATCCATCCTGGTAATGTTTGGCGAATAATTCGAGGGTTTCTTTCTCGTAACACCAATTTTCAAGTACCTGGCTGGGTAGTTCCACAAAATCCCAGTAAACGTTGGTCCC
Source organism: Flavobacteriaceae bacterium (assembly GCA_013043825.1). Classification (GTDB taxonomy): domain Bacteria; phylum Bacteroidota; class Bacteroidia; order Flavobacteriales; family Flavobacteriaceae; genus Aureisphaera. The sequence continues at coordinate 1,277 of JABDNM010000030.1, read as the reverse complement.
CGATAGGCCCTTATACGTCGTATTGGCCAGCATTCCATGTAAGGCGTGCCCAAATTCATGAAAGAGCGTCGTCACCTCGTTGAAGGTTAACAGAGATGGCTTACTACTGGTAGGTTTCGTAAAATTACATACAATAGAAACATGAGGACGATCGTTCACTCCTCCTTTGATCTGCTGAGGTTTATACGAAGTCATCCAGGCACCACCTCGTTTTCCGGCACGCGGATGGAAGTCGGCATAAAAGAATGAAACCAGCTCTCCGTTCGAATCAACTACACGATAGGTTTTTACGTCCTTGTGATATACATCGATGGAGGAATCCTCGTTGAACTCAAGACCGTATAGCTTTTTTGCGACGTTAAAGACACCGCCAATCACCTTTTTCAATTCAAAATAGGGTTTGAGCTTTTCATCGTCCAGGTCGAATCGTTGCTGTTTTAACTTTTCGGCATAATAAGCCCCGTCCCATTTTTCAAGTTGTTCGATCCCATCCAACTTCTTCGCAAATTGCGCGAGCTCGTCGAATTCTTTTTTGGCCGCAGGTTTCGCCTTGACCAATAGTTCGTTGAGGAAATTCAGCACTTTCGAGGGAGTTTCTGCCATTCGCTCTTCCAACACAAAATGAGCATGACTTTCGTATCCCAAAATCACTGCTCTTTGATGCCTGAGATTGACGATCTTCAAGATGATCTCCTCATTATTGTTCTCGTTTTTCTGAAAGGCTTTTGCCCCGAAGGCCAGCGCCATCTTTTTTCTTAATGGACGCTTATCGGCATATTTCATAAAGGGTATATAACTGGGATAATCCAATGTGAAAATCCAGCCCTCCATTTCCTTTTCCAGGGCAGTCTGTCTGGCACCCTCGATCACACCATCCGGCAATCCCGAAAGATCGTCCTCGTTGGTGATATGTAATTGAAAAGCGTTGGTTTCGGCCAGGACATGTTCTCCAAAAGTAAGTTGAAGTTTTGCCAGTTTATTATCGATAGCGCGCAATTCTTTCTTCTTTTCTTCCGAAAGGTTAGCCCCATTTCTGGTGAAACTTTTGTAGGTCTTTTCCAGAAGCATGTGTTCTTCTTCAGAAAGATCCAGTTGATCTTTTTTCTCGTAAACTGCTTTTATCCGTGTAAAAAGTGCTTCATTCAATAATTGGTCGTTATTGAACTCGGTCAACAATGGAGAGATCTCCTGAGCGAGTTGTTGGATCTCTTCATTGGTCTCGGCGCTATTCAGATTAAAAAAAATACTAGACGCTCGACCTAGTCTATCACCGGTAT
>JABDNM010000107.1 GCA_013043825.1 Flavobacteriaceae bacterium | reverse complement strand
TCGATACCGTGATGAAATTGGGGATGGCCCATCCCATGGGGCCTCTTCAGTTGGCCGACTTCATTGGTCTGGATGTTTGTTTGTCCATCCTAAACGTGATGTACGATGGCTTTAAGAACCCCAAATATGCTCCATGTCCGTTACTTGTGAATATGGTCATGGCCGGTAAATTAGGAGTAAAGAGTGGTGAAGGATTCTATGATTATTCAGAAAGCAAAAAAGCGGAACGAGTATCCGGGCAATTTGCCTAGTTAAACCAGTGTTTATGGAAATTTCGCAAATGGCAAAAAGCAAACAGAATCTTTATTGATGGCCACGATCCTACCTTTTAAGGCCGTTCGGCCTACACGTGATAAGGTAAGTCTGCTGGCCTCTCGCGCATATTATAGTTATTCTGTCGAGGAGCGGGAAGCAAGGCTTCGTGATAATCCATTTTCCTTTTTACATATTGTCAATCCGGGGTTTCGATACCATTTGGAAGTATCGGGTGACGAACGTTACCAAATGGTTCGTAACCGCTACCAGGAGTTTAAGGACGATGGGGTATTCATGCACGAGGAAATTCCCTGTTTTTATGTGTACAAGATCGTGGATCGGGATGGGGTGATATTTCATGGCATCGTTGCTGCCGCCAGTGTAGCAGATTACGAGGCGAATGTTATCCGGAAACACGAGGATACCATCACACACCGGGAGGTATTGTTTAAAGATTACCTGAAAACGGTAGGTTTCAATGCTGAAGCTGTCCTCCTCACCTATCCCGATAACGATATTTTAAAGCGAATCATCCAAGCCACCATGGAGGAACGCGCCGAATATGAATTCACCACCACCTACCGCGATACGCATTATCTGTGGCCAGTGAGTGATGAAAAGATTGTATTGGAGATCACTTCGGTGTTTGAGGCTATGGGTCCAATCTACATTGCCGATGGGCACCATAGGTCATCCTCATCGTATTTATTGGCAAAAGACCTTCAGCAGGAAAACAAATCGCATACCGGCGAGGAGGCCTATAATTTCTTTATGAGTTACCTCATCCCGGAAAGCGAATTGAAGATCTTTGAGTTCAATAGGCTGGTCAAGGACCTCAACGGGTTGACCAAGGAACAGTTTTTAATGAAACTCGATGCCTCTTTCAGAATAGAGAACAGGGGGCAAACTTATTACAAAGCATCAAAAAAGCACCATTTTAGTATGTACCTGGATGGTGAGTTTTATTCATTATACCTTCGGAAGAATTTATATGATTTTAAGAACGCACGGGATATTCTTGATTCGCGCATCTTATACAAGACAGTTCTGCAGCCCATTTTGAGCATCGAGGATCTGCGCAATGACAACCGGATCAATTATTCCCACGGCAAGAAGGACATGGCCTATGTGAAAGCCTTGGTAGATTCTGGTGAATTTGAAGTTGGATTTGGGCTGGTACCTGTGACGGTGGAAGAAATGAAGCAGATCGCAGATGAAGGCCTTACAATGCCTCCCAAGACCACCTATATCGAACCCAAATTACGAAGCGGGGTAACTATTTATGAATTTTAGCATGAGTATTTCAGAAAACATAGTTCGACTGAAAACGAGACTTCCCGAAGATGTACAATTGGTTGCAGTAAGTAAGACCAAATCGGTGGATGAGATTATGGAAGCTTATAGCACCGGTCATCGCATATTTGGCGAGAACAAGATCCAGGAAATGGCCGATAAAGCGGAAAAGCTCCCCAAGGACATTCAATGGCATATGATAGGTCATGTGCAGCGAAACAAAGTTAAATACATGGCCCCTTTTGTGCGAATGATCCACGCGGTGGATAGTCTCCGACTGCTGGCCGAAATAGAGAAACAGGCCGGGAAGCACGATCGGGTGATCGATTGCTTGTTGCAGATTAAGATCGCCGAAGAGGAGAGTAAATTCGGGCTGAATGAGGAAGACGCACTCACTATTTTGAATTCGGAAGAATTGAAAAATTATGCCCATGTTCGAATCGTTGGATTGATGGGGATGGCAACCTTCACCGAGAATGAATCGATCCTGAACAGGGAATTTGACAGATTGAAAAAATTTTATGATTTGCACAAGGATTCGTTCAACTTATTCCACTTATCGATGGGTATGAGTGGAGATTATGAATTGGCGCTGGCCCATGGCAGTACGATGGTTCGTGTTGGTAGTGCCATCTTCGGCGAAAGGAATTATTAGTTGCTTTCAATTTTTGAACCAAAGAATTTTAGTAACTTGAAAGATTGTACCCATTAAATAATCAATTGAGGACACATAACGGACAAGAAATAACGAACCACGCGATAATATAGGTGTACGCAATATTAGACATAGAAACTACAGGCGGAAAGTACGACGAGGAGGGCATCACAGAAATTGCCGTATACAAATTCGATGGACACAAGATCATCGATCAATTTTCGAGCTTGATCAATCCCGAGCGTTCCATACAACCTTTTGTGGCAAACCTTACCGGAATCAATTCAGACATGCTTCGTAATGCACCCAAATTTTATGAGGTGGCCAAACGAATTATAGAGATTACGAACGACTGTATATTAGTGGCTCACAATGCCCAGTTCGATAATCGCATTCTAACTACCGAATTCGATCGATTGGGATATCCGTTCGAAGTGGAATCCCTATGCACCGTTGAACTCGCACAAAAACTAATCCCTGGCTTACCATCGTACAGTTTGGGAAAGTTGGTTCGTTCATTAGGGATCCCACTAAGCGACAGACACCGGGCGCAGGGAGACGCTAAGGCAACGGTCGAGCTATTTAAGATCTTGCTGGCCAAGGATACGGGAAAAGAGATCATCACTTCAAGCATTCGTAAAGACCCCAAACGGTTTTTGGAACCCAAACTGCTGGATATGATCGATAATGCACCTACCGATACTGGGGTTTATTATCTGCATCGTGAAGATGGATCTATCATTTACATTGGGAAAAGCAAGAATATCAAGAAACGGCTCACGCAGCATTTTACCAGTGAAAAACGAAAGTCGAAACGAATACAACTTGAAGTGGCTTCGGTAACGTATGAGATTACAGGTAGTGAACTTATTGCGCTTCTGAAGGAAAGTGAAGAAATAAAACGGAACAAGCCCATTTACAATCGAGCCCTCCGCCGCACCTTATTCACCTACCAACTCACCAGTGAACCTGACGAAAACGGATACATCGCGCTCAAGATCGTCAAGGCAGACGGTCGGAAAAAAGCGATCACTACTTTTACGAACTACCAACAAGCTAAAACGGTACTATTTAAGATCACCGAACGAAATCAATTGTGTCAAAAGATCAACGGTCTGCACAATACACAAGGAAATTGCTTTCATTATTCCATAAAAGAGTGTTATGGTGCTTGTATTGACGAGGAACCTACCGATGAATATAATGGACGAGTAGAAAAATTCCTGGAAGAACATAGCTATGAAAACGCCCATATGCTCATCATTGATCGGGGCAGAGATGTCGATGAACGCTCGGTGGTACTAATTGAAAATGGCCAATACAAGGGATTTGGATTCTATAATCTGAATTTTCAGATCAATCGACCGGAAGTGTTACGTTCCATCATTACTCCCATGCCGAACAACCGGGATGCACAGCACATTATTCAAGGGTATTTACGCCGAAATAAAGTGTTGAAAACGGTAAAATTGCCCAAGCAAAAGGCTATATGAGTAAACTTGATTACCTTTATCTTATAATACAAAAACTTTGAGTTCTTCACCGCAAAAAGGTTGGCGTACAATTCTACACGATATTATCT
>JABDNM010000103.1 GCA_013043825.1 Flavobacteriaceae bacterium | reverse complement strand
CCGATAGCAAGTTTTTCAAAAATTACGCGAACATGGATATATTGGATCAAGCCCTGGAATTTGAACAGCGCAAGACCACGTTCAAAACCACCAGCGAGCGAATTGAAGCTTCCAGAGAAGCAAAACGACTCATCTTAGGGATCAATGAAATTTATAAGGCGAATAAAGACGCCCAATTAATGGACCTGATGAAGCGACTTACCGTTATCAAACAGAAAATTGAGAAACGGCTGAAAGGTCGTAGAGCCGCTTAAATAGAAATCCCTTAGTTCGCTAAGGGATTTTTTTTACACCAGTTTTGTCGTGGATTTCGATAATGTACTTTACTTCGATCCCTCCTGCGAATTGCCATCGATAAGATTTGAAATATGAAGTGCATAATCCGGGATGCGACCCACATTCTGTAATTTTATTGCTGCCATTTTCAACGCGGTCTCCATACAATTGGCGGGAGATTTACCTTTTATCCAGGAGTATAGGAAACCAGACCAAAAGGCGTCACCTGCACCCGTGGCGTCCATGATCTTTTCTACCTTAACGGCGGAAAGTTCCAATACAGGCGCTCCTTTCATGCTTAGCTTGGCTCCTCGATTACCTAATGTTAGACATACCACTTTAGCTCCCATGCCATGCAGGTTGACGAATATTTCATCATGACTCATTCCTTTCCCGAATAAGCGATTCATGTCATCCTGACTAACCTTCACCAGAGGCTCTAATGCACAGTAATCTGCTATTGCCTGAACAGCTTGGTTGGTGTCCGGCCATATCTTTTCAGAATAATTTGCATCTATACTTAATACACAGCCCAGTGCTTTCGCCCGTACCGCTTTCTTTAAAATTGTAGTTCTGGCGGGTTCCAGACTTAAGGCAAAACACGAAGTATGGAATATGGCAGTTTGAGCCAGGAGGTCATCGGGAAGTTGATCTTCCGTGATGTGGAAATCTGCATCTCGCATTGGGATGAATTCCGGAGTATTCACGGTTCGATTTACAAAGATCACCGTCGTGGTATTGTTCTCAAGTACTTTTATGTACTTGGTGCTTATGTTTGTCTCGGTAAATCGTTGCAGAATATAACTTCCAAAACCATCTTTACCTACAGTGGCCGCCATGCAAACTCGCATGCCCAGTCGTGACATATTCAAGGCAACGTTGGTTGGCGAGCCTCCCAGGTAGCGATGATAGTCTCTGGTTTCACTGATAGGCGATTCTGTTTGAGTTCCAATGAAGTCAATTAAAGTCTCACCTACGCAAATAATGTCCGTCGATTTATTTTTCAAATTCATAGTCTATTGCTAAACAATTTATCAGGAGGAATTAATTGGTTTAATGGCTTGATCCATTCCGGTTTTAATAAAGAAACTCCATATTGATAGGAGGCATTCATCCATCCAAAGCCTTCTTTGGTGATGTATTGAAATTCGGTTCCAACATTTCCATACTCGGCGAACACCTTGTGAGTAGCGCTAACTACATCATATTTCTCCGGGATCGTACCATTGTAATCCACTGCATTTCTAGTGATCATATACAACCACCTATAGATTAATTCCTGCATTTCTTGCTCGTAACCATAACGCTGAAGACCTTTCCAGATCATCATTTGATGTGGCGCCCAGCCATTGGGATAGTCCCACTGTTTTTGGGGTCTTTCTGAAGAGATTTCTCCTCTGCTTTCCTTGGTGCATGAGGCAACACCACCTTGTTCGGTAAGCAGTGGAAGCGCCTGTTGAACAATTCGTTGGGCCTGTTCTTTGGACGCCATGCCACTCCAGAGAGGTGTGAATGTTGTTGCCGAAATAAAATGGGTTTGTTGCCTTTCAACAAAATTGTAATCGAAGTACATGCCACTCTGCTCATTCCACAGGAATTCATCCACCAGATTCCTGCGACGTTCTGCTTTATTCATCCAGTACGCAGCAGAGTATTTTTTACCGTGTACCGAAAAAGAATCACCAAAATGATCCCGGATCAACTCCGCGAAATCTGTTTCATATTTATAGAGGAAAGCATTTAGCTCGACTACATTCAAGTGGGCGCAAATACCTTCTAATCTGTAAGATGTATCATGTCCGGATTCACGCACGCTGCGGTCATGAATGAAATATTCATCCAGGATTGGGTTTTCGATCTCCCCAGCTGCATAGCGAGTTTCGTAGGTTTCAACGTCCAAGTCGGCTTCTCTTGCATGGGGGGCAAAAACTGCCGAAAAATGTCCAGCTTCTGCCTCGGGAGGCTTGCCTAGTCCTTCTGCAAGATATCGGTTTAGCCCGTTACTGCTGAGTCGTTTTCCTTCGATCATCCAAACAGTCTCGTATTCTTTGATCGCAGTTGCCAGGTGATCTTTCAACCACTCTTTATCTTGACTGTGTTCAAAAACCTCAGCAATAAGACTGCTGTAAAAGGGCGGTTGAGTTCGTGTAAGATAATAGGAACGATTCGCATTGAGTATCTTTCCGTAATGTGTTATCTCATACCGAAAATTATTCGCCATGGCTCGCGCAAGATCAACTCGGTCGTCAAGTAGAAGCCCTATCGCCTCAAAATAACTATCCCAACCATACATTTCGTTAAATCGCCCTCCCGGAACGACAAAAGGTTCTCCGTGTATCGTTCCGTTTTCTTCGGAAAGCATTAGCGATAATACTCCGCTTTGGTCATTCAGCGATCGAACGAATTCCGGACTTACATCTTCCGGCAATCGAACGGTTTTAAGGGCGAGTTTTCCTTCCAGTTCCTTATAATAGTTGTACGCCAGCGTATCTGTTGCTGGTACATAGACCGTTAAAATGCTCCCCTCAATGGTCTCATTCTTGGTGTCGGAAAGTAAGGCCTCGATCCCTTCGGCATCCATCTGACGGGTGAGACCGCTCCAGTAGTGTTCACGTATCATCCTGGATATTCGGGTCACTGGTGGTTCATCAAGTAGGGATAGATCCAAATCGAATGTTTGCACCCCGGAATCCCGCGCTAAAACGAGCTCTTGTAATAAATTGGAAAGCGAATAGGTACCCGAAACAACGTGTTTTTCTCCCGATGTTGAAATAAGTTCGAACGAACCGGGACCCTGGTCCTCCACGGTGATCTTTTTGTCGCCATCGGTATCTTCTTGCAACAGCAATCGATTCAATGTATTATCGATCTCAAGCCTCATTTTTTCTCGCAACAAGTCTTTTAATGATCACCACCGATATAATTAGCAGCACGATGGGAATAATAAGGAAATAGAAGGCATTAACGCCACCAATATTTTCGAAGAGGTAACCTACAATTCGTGAACCCAAGGTACCTCCCAAGGCAGAAAATATAATGATAAGGCCACTCATGGGAGAGTGTAGGCTTTTGGGCAGATGACTTAAAACGGTGGAATTCAACAAGGGATAGATAGGAGCAATGAACAATCCAATTAACGGCAGAACAAATCCCAGATAAGGAACTTCCCCCAGTGTTTTAAGGGTGATAGCATTGCCATCTACTTTCAAT
>JABDNM010000091.1 GCA_013043825.1 Flavobacteriaceae bacterium | reverse complement strand
GAGACGGTGACATCGAAACTACAGCTACTCACATTTCCACAATCGTCTATTACATCAAACGTATTTGTAGTAGTTCCTAATGGAAACACTGAACCTGAGACTAATCCTGCCGTTTGGTTTATAGTCACACTACCACAACCGTCGGTGCCTCCCGGCGCAGAATAATTGACAATGGCTGAACATAGACCACTATCGGTACCAACGAAAATATTAGCGGGACAATTCGCATTAGGTGGTGTAGTATCTACGACGGTAACAGTTTGCACACATGTGGACGAATTCCCACTCGCATCCGTAGCTGTCCATGTTCGTGTAATGACTTCTGTATTACCACATCCTGTTGCCGAGCTGTCACTAAACGTTACTACAGGAGCAGGGTCGCATGTGTCGGAGGCTGTTGCTGTACCAGTGTTATTCGGGGAAGTATCTCCACCACATTCCACCGTTGCATTGGTAGGACAACCAATTGCAGGAGGGTTATTATCAATTCCAGCCGACACGACAACAGGATTACCAGACCATGTATCGTTACAAGCAGCATTACCAGTATCTTCAATCTCCACATCGTATGAATTTGCAGCAAGATTAGTGAAGACATTGTTTCCAACTTGAACGATGGCCGCCCCAGGAGGAGCAGTTGGTGTTATGGTGTATTGAATGGTGGTACAGGTAGGACATGTTGCCGTTACGGTGAGCGTTCCGTCGCTGCTGTTGGGGCAGGAGGTGCCGGTGCTTGCAACGTTGTTAATCGCTATAGTGCATGCAGGTGCTCCAAACAAAGGCGACTCCCATAAACCACGTCCGAAGGTCCCCGCTCTAATTTTTGCGTTGGTGTGATTGATCTCCAGATCGTATATAGGTACATTGGGTAAATTGGTATTGTAAATGCTCCAGGCTGTAGCGGTTGAACTATAATAAACTCCTACGGCCATTCCTACGTAGATGGCATCGGCAGGAGATCCCCCAGTATTTTCAAACGCGATGCTTAAGGCAGGAGCATTGGGAAGCGATCCGGACACATTGGTCCAGGAAGTTCCGGCATTGGTAGAATGATAAACTTTTTGTCCTGCGTTAAAACCACCAAGCGTAATCCATATTTTACTGGCGTTCGCGGGATCGACGGCAATATCGGTGATGGTAAGTGCGGGCCAGGGCCCTGTGATCGTACTCCAGGATCCGCCTGTATTCGAAGAAGTCTGTAAGACACTGCCATTTGCCGCGTACAATCGAGCCGTATCATTAATACCCACTGCGAAGGCACCTCTTCCGTCAGAACCCAGATTGGTCCAAGAGGTTCCCATATTAGTACTTCGATAAACATCACTATAGCCACCGTAAATGATACTAGGGTTACTTGGATCCATTGCGTATGGAGTAACCCAAGCACCTGTAGATCCTCCGGGCTGAATTCCGGTATTGGTCATTCCACCATCTGTGGAACGCTGAAGTCCGCCATTTTGAAAACTATAATATAGGTTGTTGTTATTATTGTAATCGATCATGCAATCCATTCCATCTCCTCCCAGTATGTGCTGAATGGTTGTAGATCCTGTGTATTTATTGGATCCGTTATCCTGTGTACCTCCAATGATCAAATTCTGATTGGCCTCGACACCTGCGATGCGATAAAATTGCATGATCTCTAATCCATTGGAAATAAAGGTCCAGGTAAGACCATGATCGGAACTTACAGAGATACCACCATCGCTTCCACAGTATAATTTATTGTCTAGTGGGTTGTAGACTAGCTCATGAATATCGGCATGTACGTATTGAAATGCTCCTGGCGGTTCAAACCAATTTGTGATACAGGTGTTGGTGGCTCCACCATTGGTAGAGCGCCAGATGTTGATGCCACCCGTAATCGTCGTGTTCGCATTAGATGGGTTCACTGTGATCGCCAGATCGTACCATGATTGACTTTGATTATCCTGGCCATTGGTTTGATATCCAAGGATATTTGGTGTGGTAGCCATGGTACTGAAATTTACTCCCATATCGGTGGAGCGGTATAAGCCGGTGAATGAATTTGTTCCGGCAGGTCCCGCAAGATAGTACACGAAATTGCTGTTAGCTGGAGATACGGCAATCTCAGACCGATCTTCTCCTGAAGGAAGGCCATTGTTAATGGTTGCCCAGCTCACGCCTGTATTTGTGGATCTAAAAAAACTAGAGGCAGTGGTGGCGTACATGATAGCTGTATTACCAGGATTGAACTCGATATCTCGAAAATCGCCAGCAGCGGCCGTATTCCAACTATTCCATCCATCGGTGGTTCTCAGGATTCCTGCCGAAGTAGCCACAAACATGATGCTGCTGTTGGTTGGGTGCATCAAGAGTTTATATCCCCTGTTGAAATTTGTGACATTCCAGGAGAGTCCAGTGGTATTCCAGGTTGTACCTCCATCGGTCGATTTCATAACGCCTATCGAGTATGTATTTGCACCATCGCCGTCGCCTGTAAGAATATAAATGGTGTTGGCGTTGCTGTGATCAACAGCAATTCCCGAAACTCCAATACTGGCTAGAGTATCTGTTAAGGGCGTCCAGGAGGTTCCTCCATCGGTGGTCCTCCATAGTCCGCCGGCGGGCATACCTATATATATGGTGTTTGCATTGGTAGGATGAAAGGCAATTACATTTACCCTTCCCAAACCTCCGTTATATCCACTGTTGCCATTGGTATACATGGTAGGTCCAAGGGAGGTCCAGTTCGCAGGCATGGACCGCTCAATCGGTGAGTTTTCTGACCGGATATCCTTGGTTACATCATAAATAAGTTTGTTGAAATTTAGAATTCTTCCGTCTTGATTCACCATGCGTTCCATGTTGTATTCCCAACGTTTGAATTGTTTATAACCGCTTCCTCTTCCCAGATCACTTTCAGCAAAATGGGTTTCAGCAAGGGTTTGAATGTCTTGTAATGTTGTGGTTTCTGTAGGATTATGAATTAAATCAAGATATTCCTGCGAGTATAATTGATAAAGTCCTAATCCAATGACACAAAGTGAAAGAAGCCCTATCTTTTTCATAACAGGCTGATTTATTGGATTATAGCAGTAAATATACGTGAATTAATAATTCGGTTGAGAAAATTAACACACAAAATATGAAATGATATGGAACTTTTCCTACAGATAAAATCAATAAAAAAACCGCCACTTGGGCGGTTCTTATATTTATGGATACCACTTATTTAATCATATCGTAGCTCCTCTTTATAAAGGTTGTGAGTTCTTCTCCTTTTAAAAGATTTTTGCTCAAACGGGCCAGATCCAGCGCCTGATTTACCAATCGCTCTTTCTTTTTACGAGTTTTGGTGTTTAAGATCTGCCCCACCAACTCATGGTTGGTGTTAACAACCAAATTATACATCTCGGGCAGTCCACCCATCCCGAACATGCCTCCGCCACCGGTTTGCTGCATCTCTTTCATACGTCGCATAAACTCGGGTTCAGTGATAATGAAAGGACTGGCCTGGCTGTCCATGGCCTCCAGTTGAACGGTAAATTTTTCTGAAGGGATCACTTCTGTCAAAAACGTTTTCAGCGTTTCGGTTTCTTCCTCTGAAAGTTTGGAGATGGTGTCTTCTTCCTTTCTAATCAACTTGTCAATATGGTCACTATCTACACGAACAAAGGAGATCTTCTCTTTCTTGCTTTCTAGTTTCTGAAGCAAATGACTCACAATAGGGGAGTCGAGGAGGAGTACTTCGTATCCCTTTTCCTTGGCCGACTCTATGTAACTGTGCTGTTCTTCCTTGTTGGACGCATAGAGTATCACCAACTTGTCGTCTTTGTCGGTTTGATTGTCTTTGATTTTTTCTGAAAGTTCCTCAAAGGTAAAGTAGTTGTCGTCGACAGTTGGATACAAGGCAAAATCCTGCGCCTTGTCGAAGAACTTGTCTTCGGTTAACATTCCGTATTCGATCACGATCTTGATGTCGTTCCACTTACCTTCAAAATCTTCCCGGTTTTCCTTGAACAAACTCTTCAGCTTATCGGCCACCTTGCGGGTAATATAGCTAGAGATCTTTTTCACAGCACCATCGGCCTGTAAATAGGATCGGGAAACGTTCAGGGGAATATCGGGACTATCGATCACCCCACGTAACATGGTAAGGAATTCAGGAACGATCCCTTCTACATTATCGGTTACGAACACCTGGTTTTGATACAGTTGAATCTTATCCTTCTGCATGTTGAGGTCGGTGGTCATTTTCGGGAAGTAAAGAATCCCGGTGAGGTTGAAGGGGTAGTCCACATTCAAATGAATGTTAAATAACGGTTCCTCAAACTGCATGGGGTATAATTCCCGATAAAAACTTGAGTAGTCCTTATCCTCCAGATCGCTGGGCTGTTTGGTCCAGGCCGGATCTGGATTGTTTATGATGTTGTCAACCTCTTGTGTAGGTGCAGGATCTTCCTCTTTCGCATTTTCTGGCTTTGGAAGCGTTTCGGTCTTGGTGCCAAACTTGATCGGGATGGGCATAAACTTGTTGTACTTGGTCAACAATTCCCGAATACGTGCCTCTTCAAGAAACTCGGTGGAGTCATCGGCTATATGCAGGATGATCTCGGTACCCCGGTCTTTCTTTTTCTTGGATTCTTTCAAGGTATAATTGGGAGAACCATCACAGCTCCAGTGGGCAGCCGGTGCATCTTTATAGCTTTTTGTAAGGATCTCGACTTTGTCGGCTACCATAAAGGCCGAATAGAAACCAAGGCCAAAATGACCAATGATCCCGGCATTGTCCCCGTTGTTGTCTTTGTACTTTTCGAGGAATTCTTCGGCTCCCGAAAAAGCGATCTCGTTGATGTATTTTTCAACCTCTTCGGCCGTCATTCCAATTCCCTGGTCGATGATATGAAGTTTTTTCTTGTCCTTGTCGACCTTCACTTCAATCATAGGGTCGCCGTATTCAACCTTGGCTTCTCCAATGTTGGCGAGGTGTTTTAGTTTCAGCGTGGCATCGGTAGCATTCGATATCAATTCACGAAGAAAGATCTCGTGATCACTGTATAAAAACTTTTTAATTAGCGGGAAGATATTCTCCACCGATACATTAATAGTTCCTTTGCTCATGTTTATATGTTTTTTGCTTATAGATTTTTTCTGAAGAAGTCTTGACAAATAAGATACCATAGTTGCACTTCTGACAGGTTGTCACGGTATTTTTCATAAATTATAAAATGTTTAACAAAATATTAAAAAAGTTAAACAAAAAATTGTTATCTTTACACCATCAATAATAGAAGAGAGTCGCTATGAAAAAGTAATTTTTCTATTATTAATTGGTTAGGTTGTTTTGAAAGGACGTCGTGGTTGGCGTCCTTTCGCTTTTCTAATGTTTGCTATTCCGAATTCTAATTCAAAAATTTCAGCACCTCTTTTTGAATGTGTATCTTTCCATGAATTAAACTAGTTAGCATGTATACTTCATATATTTCCGGTTTGGGTCATTATGTTCCCGAAAATGTCGTTACCAACGACGATTTGGCGCAATTGATGGATACCAATGATGCCTGGATCCAGGAACGCACGGGTATTAAAGAAAGAAGGCATATAAAGAAAGGCGATGGAAATTCCACTTCGATCATGGGGGTAAAGGCTGCTACTATAGCCCTGGAGCGTGCTGGAATTCAACCCGAGGAGATTGACCTCATTGTTTTCGCCACATTAAGCCCGGACATGTATTTCCCGGGCGGAGGGGTCCAGGTCCAGGATCTTATGGGAATGCGAACCATTCCGGCCCTGGATGTGCGCAATCAATGTAGCGGATTTGTGTATGCACTTTCGGTGGCCGATCAGTTTGTAAAGACCGGAATGTATAAGCATGTGCTCGTGATTGGAAGTGAAAATCACAGTGGAGGTCTCGACTTCACGACCCGTGGCAGAGGTGTCTCCGTCATCTTTGGGGACGGTGCCGGAGCAGCGGTGGTTTCCCGAAATGACAAGGATAAAGGCGGAATACTTTCTACCCACTTACACAGTGAGGGAAAACACAAAGATGAACTCTCCTTACAGGGTCCCAGCACGAATTATTGGGTGCCACAGATCATTGCCGAAGACCCCCAGGATGATATTCCTTATTATCCTTATATGAATGGTCAGTTTGTATTTAAGAACGCTGTGGTGCGTTTTGCAGAAGTGATCAAAGAAGGGCTGGAAGCCAACCAACTTTCGGTTTCCGATATAGATCTCTTGATACCGCACCAGGCGAATTTGCGGATATCACAATTCGTACAGCGTAAATTCAAACTTTCAGACGACCAGGTTTATAATAACATTCAGAAGTTTGGTAACACTACAGCCGCCTCTATCCCCATTGCACTATCCGAAGCCTGGGAAGAAGGCAAAGTGAAGTCGGGAGACCTTATCGTCCTGGCGGCATTTGGTTCCGGATTTACCTGGGGAAGCGCAATTATTCGCTGGATCTAAAAAAACCCCTCGACTGAGGGGTTTGAACCTAATGTTTTGGTAATTTTTAGAATGGCTAATTCAAATAAACTATAAAACAAGTATTAGGTGGTATTATCAATAGACTAAAAACTGTGCCAAATGTTTCAGAGGGGCCTGAATTTTAACG
>JABDNM010000090.1 GCA_013043825.1 Flavobacteriaceae bacterium | reverse complement strand
GCCCGGATCTTCGAAAACCAGGTTGACATAGGTGGCGCAATTGTCTGCGATCACCATTTTTTTGAACAATCCCCAAAGTATCTGCTTACAGCCATCGACTGCCTGATTGTAGTCGAATTGTCGCTTGCGCTGGAATTGGGGTAACAATCGGGTAGCTCGTTCGATGGGTCCAGCCACCAGTTGCGGAAA
Organism: Flavobacteriaceae bacterium; assembly: GCA_013043825.1. GTDB lineage: Bacteria > Bacteroidota > Bacteroidia > Flavobacteriales > Flavobacteriaceae > Aureisphaera. The sequence continues at coordinate 2,483 of JABDNM010000090.1, read as the reverse complement.
GAAGCTCACATATGCAAAGAAAGAAAGCATATCCCGGGTTGGCTCTAATTTCCTTCGGTAAACATCGATGGTGTAGCTAAGCGTCTGGAAGGTATAAAAACTGATCCCCACTGGCAGGATGATGTTCAGCCTGGAAGCTTCAATGGGGGAACCCAATAATGTGAAGGCTTCGGCAAAACTTTCAGCAAAAAAATTAAAGTATTTAAAAAATCCAAGGAAGCCAATATTTACCAGCAGACTTATCCAAAGTAAAAGTTTTCTCTTTTTTTTCGCTTCGGAACGCTGCATCGCCATTCCAACAAAATAGTCAACCGACGAACTGAAGATGATTAGAGAGAGAAAACGCCAGTCCCACCATCCGTAGAAAAAATAGCTGGCCAGGATGAGGAACCCGTTCTGTATTTTCAACCGTCGCTGGGTTACAAACCAATACAAGGCGAAAACAACGGGAAGAAAAAAAGCAAATTCCAGGGAATTGAACAACATAGCAGGATCCTAGCTTACTATGCGAATATAAGATAAATGAAAGGAGAGATTTTAGAAATTATAAACCACCTCTAATCTGTACCCTTTGAGTGCAGCCTTGGCTCGCTTCAGGTCTTCGGTGAAGCCAAGCATATATCCCCCGCCGCCCGAACCACAGAGCTTCAGGTAATAGGCGTTGGTTTCGATGCCTTTTTTCCAGAGCGTATGAAACTCCTCTGGTATCATGGGTTTGAAGTGGTCCAGCACTACCTTTGATAGTTGTTTGATATTTCCGAACAACGACTTCACGTCTCCCTTTAGAAAATCGTCCACGCAGGCATCGGTATGCTTCACGAACTGATTCTTCAACATATTCCTGAATCCTTCCTGCTTCATTTTATTCATGAAGATCTGCACCATAGGAGCTGTCTCCCCGGTACTTCCGCTATCCAATAAAAAAACAGCCCGCTGCCCTTCGTTGGTTTGAGATGGAATCCCAGCAGGTTCTATATTGTCTTGTGAATTGATAAGAATGGGTAAACTCAAGTAGCTGTTCAGTGGATCTAAACCGGAGGACTTACCATGAAAAAACGATTCCATGGCAGCGAAAATACCCTTGAGCTCAAGCAACTTTTCCCGAGTTAGATTTTCCAACACCGTGATCTTCCGGTTGGCATACTTGTCGTAAATGGCTGCTACCAATGCCCCGCTACTTCCTACCCCGTAACCTTGTGGAATACTGGAATCGAAGTACAGTCCTGCCTCCACATCCTTATTCAATTTCTTAAGGTCGAATTGTACTAATTCGGGTTGTTCTTTCTGAAGTGTCTCAAGATATTCGGTGAATTTTCGTAAATTCTGATTGGACTTAAAGGTGCCAACCGTATGATGTTCATCGATCTTTAACGCGCCGTTATAAAAGTTGTAAGGGATAGAGAGACCTTTGGAGTCTTTGATAATACCATATTCTCCAAAGAGAAGGATTTTTGAGTAGAACAGGGGACCGCGCATGCTTTAAGTTCGTTTACTTGCTAAAGATACAGTATTTAGCAATATCATAGTTTTTAATGGCAAAGATAGCTTTTTATTGTGCCGCTCTTTAAAATAAAAACTTAAATTTAGAAATACAACCTCTTGATTTTTTGTAACTTGTAGCTAGTTCAACCTAACTGCTATGAAACGAATTGCCCTACTAGTATTGTCTTGTTTTTCCTTGTTCTTCGGAAATATTTTCGCACAAAGCCATCAATGGACAGGAAACGGAGGTGATGCCAACTGGTTCAACGCCTCCAATTGGGATGCAGGAACGGTGCCCGATGCCACAAGTACGGTGGCGATCAACGGTAATTTCGATGTGCACATTCAGGCGGGCCCGGCAACCGTGGAATCCTTGGAGCTTTTCTCTGGAGCAAGGCTTATCCTGGAACAAGATCTCGAAACAAATTCGATGATTATCAACAATTCCGGCGCCATCCTAGAATTCATTTCCGGAACACTTTCGGGTGCTGGAATAGAGAATGATGGTTTGTTCAAATTGACAGGAAATACCAATAAGGTCCTCGATGAAATCATCATTAACAACCAGGGCGAAATACATGTTTTCCAAAGCAATCAAACACAGGTGCTTGGTACAACCATCAATAACGCCGTATCCGGATTGATCGATATCGCCAGTGTTGGCGGGTTTTTACAACAGTCTACAAATTCGGTATTGAACAATAACGGAATACTGAAAAAGAGTAACGATGGAATTAATCCCATCGGAAATTTCTACCTCATCCTGGAAATCAATAACCACGGGGTTATCGAAGTTCCGGAAGATGAGACATTCCTCTTGCTGGCCGGGAATTCTAACTTTATAAACAGTGAACTGGGAACCATACGTGGAAGTGGCACCTACGACATCACCGCCAATTTCATCAATTCGGGCAAGGTTGTTCCCGGTGGCGATTCTGAGGCTGGAACTATGAATATTACCAACAATTTCGCATTAAATGGCGGATGGATCGAACTTGATA
>JABDNM010000088.1 GCA_013043825.1 Flavobacteriaceae bacterium | reverse complement strand
CATCAATACACATAGTACGACCATTTCTAATCTCGAAGACGAATTCCATATATATAAGGTTGATTGGTCTCAGGATTCCATAGATTTTTTCATCGACAATCGAAACGTATACAGTTACGCTCCCGAGATAAAGAATGAATCAACCTGGCCATTCGACAAACCTTTCTATTTACTGATCAATATGGCAATAGGAGGAAATTTTGGCGGCCCAGAGGTAGATGATTCTATTTTCCCTACTGAATTTATGGTCGATTATATAAAGGTCTATAAGAAATCCATGTATTAAACCTATGAAAATCCTTCTATTTACATACTTGCTAATGATCGCCACCCTGGGATTTTCACAAAATAATCCCGTCGATTTTGAATCCGGAGGTTTTGGTGCCAATTGGACTTGGACTGTTTTCGAGAATGACACGAATCCCCCACTTGAAATAATAAGCAACCCAGATCCCAACGGGATCAATACTTCGGAGACGGTAGCCAAATTTACAGCTTTAGAGGCCGGTGCACCCTTTGCGGGCTGTGAAACCATGCACGGAGCCGACATTGGAATGTTTGATTTGACTTCAGATAATGCCATAGTTAAGATCATGGTTTGGAAATCGGTTATAAGTGATGTCGGAATCAAATTTGCCACCCCACCAGGCGGATCATTTGGGCAAGTATTGGTGTCGAACACACTTATCGATCAATGGGAAGAACTAACATTCGATTTTACTCCTTTTCTGGGCCATCCAAAAGCGACCAACCTAGATCAGCTCGTCATTTTTCCCGATTTCAATGCAAGAACTTCAGATAACATCATCTATTTCGACAATATCACATTTAGCGATGGTACATTAGGAATAGCCCGTCTGGAATCCAATTCAATATCGGCCTATCCCAATCCTGTCGATGCTAATTGGCACGTAAAAGCCATGACAGTAATCTTAGAGATAAAGGTGACAAACCTGACTGGGAAAATTGTTCAGGAAGTCCAACCCAGAAACACGAATCATACACTCGATCTGTCTGGCTTAAGCACCGGAATTTACTTTGCCGAGGTTATTGCCGAGGGTCAGAATAAAATATTAAAGCTTATTAAGAACTAAAATTAACACGATTCATTATGAAGAAAATTACCACAGTTTTACTCTTGCTGATAGCCTCGATTGGGTTCTCGCAAAACAATCCGATAAATTTCGAGCCGGGAGGTTTTGGAGATACATGGACCTGGACTGTATTTGAAAACAGTACAAATCCACCGCTTGAGATAGTTGCTAATCCCGATCCAACTGGTGTAAATACCTCTGCGACCGTGGCAAAATTTACCGCACTTCAGGCAGGAATGCCATTTGCCGGTTGTGAATCCATGCATGGGGCAGATATCGGGACCTTCGACTTGGATGCGACCAATGCTTATGTTAAAATATGGGTATGGAAACCCGTTATTAGTGATGTAGGAATAAAATTTGCAACTCCTGCTGGAGCATCCACGGGCGAAATCAAAGTGGCCAATACCGTTGTTAATCAATGGGAAGAGCTTGCCTTCGATTTTAGTGGCGTAATTGGAGATCCCGCAAATATTGGAATTGATCAAATTATCGTATTTCCGGATTTTGCGGCAAGAACTTCCGATAATATCATCTATTTCGATGAAATCACGTTTGGCCCAGTGCCTCCTGGTACGACCAGCTTGCCATTGGATTTTGAAGGAGCCCCGCCAACGTTCAACGATTTTAATGGCTCGTTTACCCAGGTAATCGCCAATCCCGATCCTGCAGGAGTGAATACCTCTGCAAACGTAGCCGAAAACACGGTGCCTGCCAACGCGGCATTTGCAGGCGTGAACATTGTGGTTCCTATAGATATTACAACCGACAAGTTCTTTAGAATGGATGTGTGGTCTCCTTTAGCCAATACGCCCGTATTGTTGAAATTGGAAGGTGGTCCAAACCCTCCGGTAGAGCGGCAAGCTAATCTAGTCACCACTGGAGCATGGGAGGAAATTGTCTTCGACTTTAGCTCTGAGCCTAATTTTACTTGGGACTCAGTAACCGTATTTATGAATTTCAACATGCAGGATCCCAATACACAGGTGTATTATTGGGACAATCTGGAGCAGTTTAATGGTGGCCCACCACCTTTAGCACTTCCATTGGATTTCGAGGGAGCTCCACCTACTTTTAACGATTTTAACGGGTCATTTACGCAGGTAATCGCTAACCCCGATCCTACAGGTGTGAACACTTCGGCTAACGTTGCTGAAAACACGGTGCCCGCCAATGCGGCCTTTGCAGGTGTGAACATTGTGGTTCCAGTAGATATTACTAGTGATAAATTCTTTAGAATGGACGTGTGGTCGCCTTTGGCCAATACACCTGTCTTATTGAAACTTGAAGGTGGAGGGAATCCTCCTGTCGAGCGCCTGGTGAATTTAACAACAACCAGCACCTGGGAAGAGATCGTTTTCGATTTTAGTTCCGAAGGAGCATTGACCTATGACTCGGTGACTGTTTTCATGAACTTCAATATGGTAGATCCTAATACTCAAACTTATTATTGGGATAATCTTGAACTATATACCCCTCCCATAGCACTTCCTTTGGATTTTGAAGGAGGGCCTATAGGGTTCAATGACTTCAATGGATCATTTACGCAAATAATTCCCAATCCGGATCCTACAGGAATAAACACTTCTGCCAACGTTGCGGAAAACACGGTGCCGGCAAATGCGGCTTTTGCGGGTGTTAATATTGTTGTTCCAGTAGACATCACCGTAGACAAATTCTTTAGAATGGATGTGTGGTCTCCTTTAGCCAATACGCCCGTATTGTTGAAATTAGAAGGTGGTCCAAACCCCCCGGTAGAGCGGCAAGCTAATCTAGTCACCACTGGAGCATGGGAGGAAATTGTCTTCGACTTTAGCTCTGAGCCTAATTTTACTTGGGATTCAGTAACCGTGTTTATGAATTTCAACATGCAGGATCCCAATACACAGGTGTATTACTGGGATAACCTCGAGCTATTCGACCCCTCTGCTTGCAGTACGTATGCTGCCGTAGGTCTTCCTCTAGACATCGATCCGGGAGATACTCAAACAGCCGATTGTGTCGCTGCACCTAACTTATATCCCGCCAATGTACCGGATGCTGGAACAATTGGTATAGCCGCCGGAGAGTTTGAAATAGACAATGTTACTTTGGATATCACCCATACCTGGGATGGAGATCTTCAAATCTCACTGGTTTCTCCAGCAGGTACTGAATTGATCCTTTCCGACCAAAACGGTGGTTCCGACGATAACTATACCGGAACGATCTTCCAGGATGGCGGAGCCGATATCACAGCAGGTTCTCCTCCATACACAGGGACTTTTGCTCCCCAGGGAGGAACCTTCGCAGCTACTTTTGCTGGTGAATCCATTACGGGTGACTGGAACTTGAAAGTTTGTGACTTTGCCGGTGGTGATACCGGAACGGTGGATAGTTTCTCCATTACATTTTGTCCTATACCTACGAACGATCTTTGTGCAGATGCCTTCCCGGTAGCCTGTGACGATGTAGTTGTTGGAACCACGACAGGATTTACCGATACTGGCGGGAACCCCGCTCCGGATGTATGGTACTCCTTTACCGGAACCGGAACCATCCAAA
>JABDNM010000086.1 GCA_013043825.1 Flavobacteriaceae bacterium | reverse complement strand
AGTTAAGAAGTCGAAAAATCCCATAAGTAGTATTCATGTTGATAATTAAACGGTTGACTTGCAATTCCTACAAATGTAAAAAAATTAGTGTTTAAAATGACGAACGCCGGTAAATACCATAGAAACGTTGTTTTCATTGCAATATTCCACACTTAGTTCATCCTTGATTGACCCCCCCGGTTGAATCACAGCAGTGATTCCCGCCTTATGCGCAATTTCAACACAATCCGGAAATGGAAAAAACGCGTCGCTTGCCATGACTGCGCCATTTAGGTCGAAATCGAACGAATTGGCCTTATCAATCGCTTGTCGTAATGCGTCTACCCTTGAGGTTTGTCCGGTGCCGCTGGCACAAAGCTGTTTTCCTTTTGCCAGAACAATGGTATTGGACTTGGTGTGTTTACAAATCTTGGATGCAAATAACAGGTCTTCTAACTCCATTTTTGTAGGAATATTGTGGGTGGCGTGCGTTATTTTTTCTTCGGAATCGGTCTGTGTGTCACGATCCTGGACCAAAGCGCCATTCAGGCAACTTCGAACGGTGGATTTTGGCAACGCCCAGGACTTCTGGACGAGGAGGATCCTGTTCTTTTTACCTTTCAGAATTTCCAAGGCTTCGGAAGTGAATGAAGGAGCGATGACCACCTCGCAAAACAGCTTGTGGATCTCTTCGGAAGTGGCTGCGTCAATTTCAGTATTGCAGATCAAGATCCCGCCAAAGGCAGAAACAGGGTCACCCTCCAGGGCATCCACATAGGCTTGCTTTACCGAATTTCTTTGTGCTATTCCACACGCATTGTTGTGCTTTAAAATGGCGAAAGTAGGAGGGTCTTCCCGAAATTCGTTCATCAAATTCACCGCGGCGTCTACATCCAGCAGATTGTTATAACTCAATTCTTTGCCGTGCAATTTATCGAACATTCCAGCAAAATCTCCATAATAAAATCCCTCCTGGTGCGGGTTTTCTCCGTAACGCAATTTTTTACCTTGTAGCTCGCTCAATTTTAGAGCAGGAATCTGTTCCTCAGCATTAAAATAATTAAAAATCGCACTGTCGTAATGGGAAGAAATATTAAACGACTTTGCCGCAAATCTCCTTCTGTCATCCAGCGAGGTGCCTCCATCCTTTTCTGAGATCAGTGCCAATACTTCGTCGTAATCTTCCATAGAAGAAATACAGAGGGTGTCCTTAAAATTCTTGGCCGCTGCCCGGATGAGAGAAATCCCTCCTATGTCGATCTTCTCTATAATGTCTTGCTCGCTGGCACCAGAAGAGACTGTCTTCTCGAATGGGTACAGGTCGACAACCACCAGATCGATCTGTGGAATGTTATACGATTTCATTTCCGCCACATCGCTCTCGTTCTCTTGTCGGTTTAAAATACCTCCAAAAACCTTTGGGTGCAGTGTTTTTACACGTCCGCCCAGGATAGAGGGATATTCGGTGAGATTCTCGACCGGGATAACAGGAATGCCAAGTGCATTGATAAATTTTTCGGTTCCGCCTGTGGAGTAAATAACAACTCCCAGTTCGTCCAGTTTACGGACCAGGGGTTCCAGCCCATCTTTGTGAAATACAGAGATAAGCGCCGAGGAGATCTTCTTAGTTTGTGACATGGACTGCTAGCTTGCAAGATTAAGAGAGGCAAAAGTACATAATTGCCAAGGAATTTTGTAACATTACTTCTCTTAAAAAGACCTATCTTTATTAACAGTTAGAATTCTCAATCACCTCCCATGATCATTTATTTAAGGGTCCTAAAAGAGAGCTTTGCATTTGCGCTCAATGCACTGCGAAATAACAAGTTGAGAACATTTCTCTCTTTATTGGGAGTCACCATTGGTATCTTCTCCATTATTGCTGTATTGGCCGCTGTGGATTCTTTGAAAAAAGAAATAGAAGGAAGCATTAGCGGATTAGACAACAGCACCATTTATCTGGGTAATTTTTCATTTGGCCCAACCGAGGTTCCGCAGTGGAAATGGCAACAGTTTCCCGTTGCGACTTATGAAGAATATCAGTTTCTGAAGAGGAACATGCCGGACGTGGAAGCGATTTCCTATACGCTCAACGTACAGAATGAAACGCTAAAATACGAGGATAAAAGTGTAGAAAACGTTGCTATTGGAGCTGTCTCGCACGAGTACTACGACATAGAGGATCTTAAAATTCAAGAAGGTCGTTTTTATAACGAAGTTGAATCGAACAACGGTACCAATGTGATCGTACTTGGTAATGAGATCGCCAACTCGCTCTTTTCATCACCTCAAGTGGCCATTGGTAAAAAAATACGATTGTACGGCCAGAAATTTACCGTGATCGGGGTTCTTAAAAAGGAAGGAATGGCGCTGGGAGATTCCAAAGATACTGCTGTATTTCTCCCGGTAAATATTGTGAGACGATTGTTTGGCGGGAATAATAAGAATTTGTTTCCCTTCATTATTATAAAGCCGGAAAAAGGCCTCGACAACGAAGAATTTATCGCCATGCTCACACAAAAAATGCGCACCTATCGTGGCCTCAAACCGGAAGAGATCGATACCTTTTTTGTGAATCAGTTGCAAGGCTTTACAGATGCCATCAACAATATGACTGCCACGATGAACGGAATAGGGGGGGTGATCAGCTTATTTTCACTGCTGGTTGGAGGCTTTGGAATCGCGAACATCATGTTTGTGAGTGTTAAGGAACGAACTAATCTCATTGGAATTCAAAAGTCACTGGGGGCAAAGAACAAATTCATCTTGCTGCAATTCTTATTCGAGGCCATGATCCTTGCCATAATCGGTGGGCTAATTGGATTATTCTTTGTTTTTATTGCTTCCTTGATCGCCTCGTCTTTTACCGGTGATTTCGAATTTGTACTCTCTTTCTGGAATATTGTATTAGGAACGGCGATCTCTGCCATCATTGGGCTCATATCGGGTATAGTGCCGGCTATTTCAGCGTCCAGGCTTGATCCGGTCGAAGCGATCCGGGCCGGAGGCTAGGTCTAAAGAATTTCGGATACTGCCTTGTTAACCCACTCCAAAAACCGTTCATCTTCTTCCGTGAAGGGATCGATGCTGTGCGAATCGACATCGATCTGGCCAATGTTCTTCCCATCTTTGAAAAGAGGGATCACGATTTCAGCTTTTACTAGTACGCCGCAGGAGATGTAATTGTCCTGTTCCTCAACATCCGGGACCACAAAATTGGAGTTGTTTTCAGCTACCTGTCCGCATATTCCCTTTCCGAAGGGAATCACAGTATGGTTTGTGGGTTCACCAGCAAATGATTTTAGGTGTAACTCGCGTTTCGCATCGTTAGCAAAATAAAAGCCAACCCAGTCGTAGTAGTCTATACGTTCGCGCAACAGTTCACAGACCGCAGTCAATCTATCTTCAGGAGATCGTTCCTCGATTTGTAGCAATGACTTGATCGTTGGTTTCAGGGATTCCAGGTTCACATTCATGAATTTGGGCAAAGGTATTTTAAAATGAAGTCAACTTCCAACTTCAATTTCTATATTTTTGTGTTTAGAAGCCAGGTAATTGAAAGATCTTTTTCGAAAATATAAATCGGTAATTCGATTTGTCGTTCTTTTTTTAGGAACCTATCTTATATTGACGCTTGCCTACTCGCTCTACCTCCACCTTTCCAAAGGTTCCTCCTATCCTCCCGACTATATCACCAACCTGGTAGCAAAGCAAAGTAGTAACTTACTTAATGGTTTTGGTTATGAGGCTGAGGTGGTTCCACACGAAACTCAGCCCACCATGAAACTCTTTGTTGAAAACCAGTACCTCGCAAGGATTATTGAAGGATGTAATGCGGTAAGTATCATCATATTATTTATTGCCTTTATTGTCGCTTTTGCCGAGAATCTTCGGAAAACCCTCTTATTTATATTCGCTGGAGCTGTGTTGATCTATGCCGTTAATATTATCCGCATCGCCATACTGGCTATGGCCTTGCATAAATATCCCAACTACGAAACAGTGTTGCACGGAGTTGTCTTTCCGGGGATCATCTACGGCATGGTTTTCCTGTTGTGGATGTTATGGGTGCGTATGCTTTCAAATCGATCCAGGAGCAATGAATAGAGCACTAAAAATAGCATTGGCCCTTGTGGGAGTAGTTTTACTCGTACTTGTACGGGCATTTGAAACCCACCTCTTCTATGATCCATTGATCGTGTTCTTCAAAGTAGATCATAGCACAGAGGCACTTCCAGCATTCGATTCAGTGAAATTGATCTTGAATGTCGCACTTCGGTTTGGATTGAATACCCTCATATCACTGGGAATTCTGTGGGTGTTGTTTCAAAAAAGAGAGATTCTGAAAGTGGCTACAGGATTATATGTCGTCGTTTACCTGATCTTGCTGATAGCTTTCATTTGGCTCTTACAATCTTCGGAAGAAGGGGGTCATTTGGCGTTATTCTATGTGCGAAGGTTCCTCATCCAACCCGTATTCCTCTTACTGTTAATTCCGGCATTTTACTTTCAGAAAAAAGCATAGCTAAGTATCTTTGTAAACCTAAAATCAATTTGATGAAAAATTTAGTTCTTCCACTTATCTGTTTTTGTATTGTTTTGTTCACGGCGTGTAAAAATACCAACGAAAATCAAGAACCTCAACCCGAAGTTGTCACCGTTGATATGGGTAAGAAAAAGACCTACGAGGCTGCCGAATCCGACGTTACTTTCAACGACCCAAAAGTTGCCGATATATATGGAAGCTATATCCAATTGAAAACGGCACTGGTAAATAGTGATGCGGAAAGTACCGCAACTTCAGCCAAGGAATTGATAAATGCACTGGAGAACAAGGGGGACGAAGAGGAGCTACTGAAAGCAGCGCAAACCATAGCAACTTCAAGCGATATTGAAGTTCAAAGGAAAGAATTTGTACTTGTTACCAGCGGACTAGAGAAAATGCTGGAGGGCGCCATTTCTTCCGGGGTGATCTATAAACAATACTGCCCCATGGCCTTCGATTTTGAAGGTGGCTTTTGGCTTAGCAACAGCAAGGAGATCTATAATCCGTATTTTGGGGATAAGATGCTTCGCTGTGGTAAAGTGGATAGCGAGATCAAGTGATTTTAGCATAATTTTAGCGCTGTTGGTCCGTTTTTGATGTAATTTTGTAGTTGTGAAACGAATAATTTCCATCTTAATGTCATTTTTGTTGCTACTAAGTAGCAGTGGGATCACCTATGCACAGCATTTTTGTGGTGACTATGAAATGATGTCCAAGATCACCTTGGGTGAAGAGCATTTGTCCTGCGGTATGATGGACATGATGCAGATGGATTGTGAGGATGAATCGGCTGAAGATCACAACTGCTGTGATAATGAGTATACCAATGTAGATACCGATGAGAATTTTGCAGGAGTCTCGACGGTTTTTCAAGTTCATCAAAATTTCGTATTCGCTTTTGTTTCTACCTTTGTGTTGAACACTCCGTTCAAGTACAATACAAACCACAAATTTTATCAGGACTACCGTCCGCCACCGCTGGAAAAGGATCTGGTGGTACTTCACGAGACATTTTTAATTTGATCTAAACAGGATTCGCAACACGCGAGTCATTGCAATGGACCATTGTGCCCAATGTTAAACTGTAAAATCAAATTAATCATGAAATGCAACTATAAAAAATTCAATTATTATAACAGCCAGAGTTGTTTGGCTATGCTGGGAATAGTTTGCCTGTTACTGGTTGTTCTCATGCCCGCAAGTGCATTCGGACAGCAACAATTGAACGGACGAATTCTTGATGGCGGATCGACGACGGAGGCCAGTCCTATGGAGGGCGCCAATGTTTTCTGGCTTAATTCCAGCATTGGAACCATCACCGATTTCGATGGGGAATTTTCCATTCCTTATGAAGAAGCATACAACCAACTTGTAATTAGCTATATAGGATATCGAACAGATACCCTCACCGTCCTTCAAAATCGAAGGATCGAACATACTCTGAATCCTAGTACCGAGCTAACCGAGATCGAGATCACCGCTAAACGAAAGGCAAGTAAACGTTCGACCATCGATGCACAGAATGTGATTCTCGTGAGTAGTGACGAACTACTGAAAGCGGCTTGTTGTAACCTTTCGGAGAGTTTTGAAACCAATCCTTCTATCGATGTGAACTTTGCCGATGCGATCAGTGGAGCACGCCAGATCAAAATGCTGGGACTTCGCAGTCCGTATATTTTAATCACTACCGAAAATATTCCGGCGATTCGCGGTGCAGCTCAAACCTATGGGTTGAGCTTTATTCCGGGCACCTGGGTCGAAAGCATCCAGATCACAAAGGGTGCTGGAAGCGTCGTAAATGGCTTCGAAAGTATTGCTGGCCAGATAAATACAGAGCTTCAAAAACCCACCACCGATGACCGCATATTCGTCAATGCCTATGGGGCGGTGGATGGCCGATACGAGCTAAACACCCACTTAAATACCAAGATCGGTGAACGCTGGGCAACCGGACTTTATGTACACGGAAACCTGCGGAGTGAAAAGTTTGATAACAATAATGACGGCTTTCTGGATGTGCCACTGGCCGAGCAGATCAATGTCATGAATCGCTGGCAGTATACCAATCCAGAAAAGGGCCTGGTGAGCTTTTTTAATATTCGTTACATGAACGACGAAAAACAAACAGGGCAATTGAGTTTCGATCCCGCAACCGATAAATTTACAACCAATGCCTGGGGGAGTGAGATCAATACCCAGCGCTTTGAGGCAGCAACCAAGGTGGGGTGGGTGAACCCGGATATACCGTATCAGAGCATGGGAGTTCAGGCAGCCTTCAGCAATCATCAACAGGAATCCTATTTTGGGAATACCTCCTACGATATCACTCACAATAGTTTCTACAGTACCGTAATCTATAACTCTATCATCAGTGATTCGAGACATAAGATCAAAACCGGAATGAGTTTTACCTATGATTCCTACGACGAAATGGTAAATTTGGGTGAATTTACACGAAAGGAAAATTCGGTAGGCGGGTTTTTTGAATATGCCTTCGACAACCTGGATAAACTCAATCTTACCGCAGGAGTTCGCGTGGACAATCACAATATCATGGGATTCTTTGTCACCCCCCGATTGCATGTTAGACAAGGACTATGGGACAAGGCGAGTCTTCGATTCTCTGCAGGCAGCGGCCAGCGGATGGCAAATATTTTTACCGAAAACCAAAGTATGTTCGCCAGCAACAGGATCATTCGAATTGAGGCTCCGGAAGGAAAGGTGGCCAACTTAAACCCGGAGAAAGCCTGGAACTATGGCGTTTCGTTCCTGCAGGGTTTCGAAATGTTTGGTCAAAAAGGAGATTTTATCCTGGATTATTACCGAACCGAATTTGTAGATCAGGTGGTGGTTGATTGGGGTAATCCGCGTACCATTCGATTCTATAACCTGGAAGGAAAGAGTTATGCAAATAGCTTTCAGGCCGAACTGAACTATGAACCTTTGGAATCGCTGGAAATTCGTTTGGCATATAAGAATTACGATGTGCAAACTCAATTCGTAAATCCAGATGGAGAAGTTGACCAACGGGAACGTCCTATGACACCCAGGAACCGATTTTTTGCGAATGCTGGTTATGAAACCAACAAAAAAGATTCGGGGTCACAGTGGAAATTCGATGTCACCTACAACTGGCTGGACACACAGTCTTTCCCAAGTACCGAGATCAACTCACCTCAATTCCAATTACCGGATCGCTCACCCACTGTAGGAACCCTGAGTGCACAGGTTACGAAAGTATTCTCCCCCAATTTCGAATTGTACCTGGGAGGAGAAAATATTACCAATGTTCAACAAAACAATCCAATTTTAGCTGCCGACGACCCTTTTGGCGTGAATTTTGACACTACCTTTGTCTACGGGCCAATTTTTGGCAGTTTGTATTATGCTGGATTGCGATATAAATTAAACTAACAATGAAAAAATTAATTCTTATTGTGCTGCTGTTCGCCGGACTGGGCGTTCAGGCTCAAAACAAAAATGCCAGGGCTGCCATTGAAGTAGATGGCGTTTGTGGCATGTGTAAACAACGCATTGAATTGGCGTCTCTCAAGACTAAGGGAGTGAAATCTGCTGTGTGGGATATAGAATCTCATATCTTAAGTTTGATCTACGACGAACGCAAAACCGATCTGGATGTGATACAGTCCAATATTGCTGCTGTAGGACATGATACCAAGGCTCATAAGGCTACAGAGGAGGCGTATTTGAGTGTTCATGAATGCTGCAGGTACCGCGACGAAGGGGTTAAGAAAGACCATGGAAATGATGACGGGGGATCTCCCAAGTAGGGAAGTTCTCGTTCAATAGATCATCTAATTTTCTTAATGGGAAGTCGTCAAACTTCCGTTGGCTTCAATACATCTCATTTCATGAAGTATTTACTTTTGGTTTTTGCCGGACTTACAGGGGTTTTCGCAGGTTGTGAACAGCAAACCAATACATCGGTTGTTTATTCCGGAGCACTTATGTCCATCATGGGTGGGGATTTAAAAGCTACCACAAGCCTGAAAGACCTGGAAGATATCCAGAATTTATATGCCCTTGGCGCTGCCGAAGATTTAAAAGGGGAAATCCAGATCTTTGATGGCAAGCCGGTAAACAGTTTTGTAAAGAACCATAAATTGGAGATCGACACTTCGTTCGATAGAAGGGCTGCGCTGCTTGTTTCCACCCAGGTATCAGAGTGGGAAAAAATACAGATCCCGGAAGATCTTGATACAAAAGAAGCATTTGAAAAGTTCGTCGCCACTGTCGCCAAAAAAAGAGGATTTGGAGAACAACCGTTTCCCTTCAGAATAAAAGGAGGGGTGAAATCACTCGACTGGCATGTGATCGACTGGGATGGCAGTGATAAGGTACATACCCATCAAAAACATCAGGAATCTGGAGTGAAGGGGACGCTAGAAAACGATCAAGTTGAGATTATCGGGTTTTATTCCGAAAACCACCAGGGAGTTTTTACCCACCATAGTAACTTTATACACATGCATTTTAAGACTGAAAATGCAACGATAGCGGGTCATGTGGATGATCTGAAGCTCAATGGTAAAGCAATTTTATTACTTCCGAAATCATATAAATGAGACATGCTTATCACATAGCGGGAATGACCTGTTTGGGTTGCAGTGCTAACGTGAGTCGCATTTTGGAATCGGTCGCAGGGGTTACTCATGTTTCTGTGGATCTGGAGCGTTCGACCGCCGAGGTAGCAGCAGAAGATCATATACCCCTGGAAACCTTTCGTAGAGCGTTTGCTGCAAAAGGAGGTCACTACCAGATCTCAGCAATGCATGGAGGTCATCAAAAATATGATGAGATTGAGAAGCCGAAAGTACCACATCAATCCAAAACGAGTATTTATTATTGTCCGATGTACTGTGAAGGGGAGAAGACCTATTCAAAACCGGGAGACTGTCCTGTATGTGGGATGGACCTGGTTCCATTGGTAACCACGGAATCTGACGAAAAACAAGTTCTGAAAAAGCTCACACGTAAATTTAAGGTTGCGGTGGTTTTCACTCTTCCTATCTTCCTGATAGCCATGTCTGAAATGATCCCGGGCAATTATTTGTTCAATCTTTGGGATCAACAGTATTGGAATTGGGTTCAGTTTGGACTTTCACTTCCAGTGGTTTTTTATGCGACATGGATGTTCTTCGAACGAGCGTATCGATCCTTGGTCACCTGGAATCTGAATATGTTCACACTCATTGGAATGGGTGCAGGCGTGGCTTGGATTTTCAGTGTTGTTGGACTTCTTTTCCCTACTGCTTTTCCTGCACAGTTTACGTCTAATGAAGGCACTGTTCACGTTTACTTTGAAGCAGCCACCGTGATCTTGACACTAGTCCTGTTAGGACAATTACTTGAAGCACGAGCTCACACCAAAACTGGAGATGCCGTTAAGGCTCTATTGGATCTGGCCCCAAAGTTCGCGGTTCGAATTGTCGATGGGCTTGAGGAGAAAATAAGTATAGATCTCATTGAAGTAGGGGATCACCTTAGGGTTAAACCAGGAGAAAAACTTCCGGTTGACGGTGTCATTATTGATGGAGAGAGTACTATCGACGAATCAATGTTAACGGGCGAGCCAATCCCTGTTCAAAAAAGTAAAGGCGATGCTGTTGTTGCCGGAACGCTTAACGGCAACAGGTCGTTTGTTCTGAAAGCTGAAAAAGTAGGTTCGGAAACATTATTGGCTCAAATCATTGAAATGGTACATGCAGCTAGTCGAAGCAAGGCACCTATCCAAAATTTAGCCGATAAGATTGCGAAGTACTTTGTACCAGCTGTAGTTGCAATTTCAATTATAACATTTATTGTTTGGGCCATAGCAGGGCCTGAACCGGCATATGTATATGCCTTTATCAATGCAATAGCCGTATTGATCATTGCTTGTCCTTGTGCATTAGGACTTGCTACGCCTATGTCGGTAACGGTGGGGGTGGGTCGCGGAGCCCGTGCGGGGATTCTCATTAAGAACGCCGAGGCCTTGGAGCACATGGAAAAGATCGATACCCTGGTTATTGACAAGACAGGCACAATTACAGAAGGAAAGCCATCGGTAGAAAATATTGTAGCAACACATGAAGGGCTTAACGAAGCAGGTTTACTGAAGATCATGCTTTCTTTGAACAAACATAGTGAACACCCGCTGGCGGAAGCCATCGTTCAGTTCGCTAAGGACCGTAATTTGGATATCGAGGAAGCAGATGATTTTACGGCGATAACAGGCAAGGGTGTTTTAGGCACGGTAAACGGGAAACAAGTTGCATTGGGAAACCGGGCACTCATGGCCGAGGTAGGGGCGCCACCAACACAGGACTTACTGAAAGAAGTAAGTGATCAACAGCGGTTAGGAAAGACCGTGTCATTTGCTGCCATGGATGGTGAGGTAGTTGGATATGTGGTCATTTCAGATAAGATCAAAGCTACTAGCAGAGAATCGATCCACACTATTCATAAACTTGGTATCGACGTGATCATGCTCACAGGGGATAATTTCGAAACTGCCAAGGCCGTGGCAAACAACTTGGGAATTCTACATTATAAAGCAGAACAGCTCCCAGAGGACAAGCTTAAAGAAGTCACTCGATTACAATCAATCGGCAAGATAGTCGCCATGGCCGGTGATGGAGTGAACGATGCTCCCGGATTGGCCAAAAGCGATGTTGGAATCGCGATGGGAACAGGTACCGATGTAGCTATAGAAAGCGCAGCGATAACCCTTATAAAAGGCGACTTACAAGGGATTGTAAAAGTGAAGAAACTCAGTATTCAAGTAATGAGGAACATTCGGCAAAACTTATTCTTTGCCCTCATCTACAATACCCTGGGAATACCTCTGGCCGCGGGAGTTCTGTTCCCATTCTTCGGGCTACTTCTATCTCCAATGATCGCCGCCCTTGCAATGAGTTTCAGTTCAGTCTCGGTCATCGCGAACGCCCTGAGATTACGACGGTTGACCCTGAATTAAAACAGATTTCTCAGTATCTTTAACCTGAAATCATCAATAATGAATAAGACAAAAAAAATTTTGCTTTTTGGGATCACGATCGTTGTTTTGGTGTTCACCGTATTCTGGAACTTCTATGTGAATCAATGGCTGGAAGCACAGCCGGATGGGGGAGAAGCGACTATTCGGGTTGATCTATTCGTGTTGTGGCCATTGTGCATCACCCTGGTTGCCCTTTCCCTGTTTCAGATCTTTGGGAAAAAGCGAAATTAGTCTGCCAGGTATTCATCCAGTAGCACCAACAAGGAATCGCAGCTCTGAATTCCCTTTTCAGTTGCGTTCAGTTTAATTTGGAAAGATCCACGCATACTTTGAACGATGTTCTTCAGCAATTGTTCATTCTTGAATCCAAAAACTCCATTTCGGAATGCATCATAATCTACTTCATGCACAAAATAAGGTCCCAGGTATTCCTTGTGTATATTCTCTTGTCGGATATAATCCTGTCGCATGATATCGTAGCTGGAATAATGAGACTCGATGGCTTTTTTCAACTCAAATTCTTCTATGAGTTTTAAGTCTCCGGAATTGATCAGTGTACGGTAGGTAATATCCTTAGACGAGAAATTTGATATTTCCGCCACTTTAAAAATATCCTGGACTACGGTCATCTTTTCCTTATCATCTGTGTTCAGTTTGGGGATTATCCTGTTACAAGATTCCAGTTTTTCTTCTAGTTCCTGGGTTACTTTTTTCAGCTGACTTTTATCGGCTTCCACATCGTTACGTAAATTGGTAAGGTACTGAAGGCGTTGCTTTTTTTCTTTGGTTTGCTCTGCACAAGTATTCATGCTGAAGGCAATGGTAATTCCAATAATTACAATGAGGATCTCCCCCATGGCGTACTTCCAGTTGATGGATTTCATAGTGAAATATTTGACTAAAACTAAGGAATAATTTTTAGTTAAATTTTAGCCAATACAAGAATCAAAGATTACAATTCTATCCTACCTTTACATCGTTCTAAAAACAATTAACTATGGGACAGATGAAGTCAAACAGTAAGCCAATGTCTAAACAGACAAAACCTAACAAACAGGTTAAAAAGGCTGCTCCGACTGCTTCGAAGAAGAAGTAATTTGGAAGTGGGTTTATTCAGATAAACCGAGTTTTGTAGAGTTTTTTGTTGAGCCACCCCTAAAAAAGGTGGTTTTTGTTTTTAGATTCGCTCCTGTTCACAGCGACCTGGTCAATCCAAGAATAAACACACATCAAAAAAGGCCTATGTACAACTACAAAGGCCTTTTTTTTGGTCTCGATCCCGAGTCTATATGCATCCATGTGCATCGATTTTTACATCATACCCGGCATTCCACCACCACCCATTGGTGGCATGGCGGGAGCATCTTCTTTGATGTCTACAAGCGCACATTCTGTTGTGAGGATCATACCGGCAACCGAAGCTGCATTTTCAAGTGCGATACGCGTTACCTTGGTGGGATCGATGATCCCGGCCTTCAGCATGTCGACAAATTCGTCGCTCTTTGCATCGTATCCGAAGTGCTTTTTGCCTTCCATCACCTTGTTGATCACAACCGATCCTTCTCCACCGGCATTTTCAACTATCGTACGAAGTGGTGACTCAATAGCCCGCGCTACGATTTGAATACCCGTAGACTCATCCAGTGTTTCCGTGGTTAATTTCTCCAATACTTTCTTAGCACGAACCAAGGCCACTCCACCACCAGCAACAATACCTTCCTCAACGGCAGCACGAGTTGCATGTAAAGCATCATCCACACGGTCTTTCTTTTCCTTCATCTCAACTTCACTGGCAGCACCTACATAAAGCACCGCAACACCCCCGGCCAATTTAGCCAGACGTTCCTGAAGTTTCTCCTTGTCGTAATCGCTGGTCGTAGTTTCGATCTGAGATTTTATCTGACCAACACGTGCCTTGATGTCATTCTTGCTTCCAGCACCATTTACGATGGTTGTATTGTCCTTGTCGATCGTCACAGTTTCAGCGGTTCCTAGCATATCAACCGCAGCATTTTCGAGGGTGAAACCTCGCTCTTCACTAATGACGGTTCCACCTGTTAGGATCGCGATATCTTCCA
Organism: Flavobacteriaceae bacterium; assembly: GCA_013043825.1. Taxonomy (GTDB): domain Bacteria; phylum Bacteroidota; class Bacteroidia; order Flavobacteriales; family Flavobacteriaceae; genus Aureisphaera. The sequence continues at coordinate 6,542 of JABDNM010000086.1, read as the reverse complement.
ACATGGCTTTTCTCCGGTCTCCAAAACCGGGAGCTTTTACAGCTGCTATTTTCAAGGCACCTCGAAGTTTGTTCACAACAAGTGTGGCCAAAGCTTCGCCTTCCACATCTTCGGCGATGATCAACAAGGATTTCCCTTGTTGAGCCACCGGTTCCAGAACAGGAAGTAGATCTTTCATGTTGGTGATCTTCTTATCGTACAAAAGAATCATAGGATTCTCTAATTCGGTTTGCATCTTATCGCTGTTGGTAACAAAATACGGCGATAAGTACCCTCGGTCGAATTGCATTCCTTCAACTACATCTACATAGGTTTCGGTTCCTTTAGCTTCTTCAACAGTGATCACGCCTTCTTTCCCAACCTTTTGAAAAGCCTGGGCGATAAGGTCGCCTATCTGCTGGTCGTTGTTGGATGAAATAGCCGCTACCTGTTGGATCTTTTCTGAAGAGTTACCTACGGTAGTTGATTGCTTCTTAAGGTCGTTGACAATAGACTCGACCGCCAGATCGATCCCGCGCTTCAGGTCCATGGGGTTCGCACCTGCTGCGACATTCTTAAGTCCTTCTTTTACTATTGCCTGGGCCAGAACAGTTGCGGTAGTTGTACCGTCTCCCGCCAGGTCATTGGTTTTGGAAGCAACTTCCTTTACCATTTGAGCACCCATATTTTCCAGTGCATCCTCCAGTTCGATATCCTTTGCCACCGTTACACCATCTTTGGTGACCTGTGGCCCTCCAAATGATTTACTAATGATCACATTTCGTCCCTTGGGACCCAGGGTTACCTTAACCGCGTTCGCCAGTGCATCCACACCGCGTTTGATCCCATCACGTGCTTCAATGTCGAATTTTATGTCTTTTGCCATTTTTATTGCTTTTATGATTGATTAAATAATCGCTAGAATATCGTCTTCGCGCATTATGAGGTAGTCTTTGCCGTCCAGTTTCAATTCACTGCCGGAATACTTACCATAGAGCACTTTATCACCAACTTTTACAGTCATGTCGTGATCTTTCTTGCCCTTGCCTACGGCTACTACTTTTCCTTGTTGTGGTTTTTCTTTCGCTGAATCCGGGATGAAAAGTCCCGAAGCGGTCTTGGTCTCGGCTTCTTGAGGTTCCACCAAAACCCGATCTGAAAGTGGTTGTATCTTTAACGCCATTTTCAATGTATTTTTAGAGGTTATAATTAGTTCTATTGTTCAGTTAAAAGTTCAGTGTTCGTTTTCCTTCGGAAAATCAAACACGCCATGGCACATTTCAGAAATTATGCCAAGGCAAAAATGCTGTCATATTGAATAAAAAAATGCCAACTTGTCACAAGTCGGCATATAATTTTTTTCGAAACGAGGGTGTATTAAAAGGTCGTTCGATAATTTCATCTACGGGATTGAATCTCCGGTTGGAGTATTCGTATCCGGAAGGGTTACTGCCGGAACCTCCTCATCGAATACATTCGTTGTATTTCCTTGCCCTTCAAATAAAGAGATGTTCGAAAATAAGATCAAGGCTAATAAAATGATCGCCAGGGTCCATGTACTCTTATCCAGGAAGTTGGTCGTGTTTTTCACACCACCCAATTGTTGGGTTCCTCCACCACCAAAAGTTGAAGACAAACCGCCCCCTTTTGGATTCTGCACCATGATCACCACGACGAGGAAAAAGGCCACGACAATGATGAGGATTAAAAATATTAAAAACGTACTCATGATTCTTCTTTTATCAATTTTTCGATTGCTCGAATTTGGTCTGCAAAGAAACCACTTTTTTCGGGATTTTTCAAAATTAAAATTTTGTACGCCTGGATAGCTTTTTTGAAGTTTTTCTGCTGCAAATAAACCTTCGCCAAGGTCTCTGTCATAAGGGTGTCTGAACCTTGCGTGTACGGCTTGGCCAAATCCTTATTTGGTTTGGTTGGTTCGCCAACTTCCAGCTTGGGACGATCCTGGATAAATTTCTCGATCAATTGGAACTTTCGCTCCTTTTCGGCTTGATCGTGATCGATTTGTTGTTCAGCAGCTTCACCTGTATCTTCCTCCCGTGCAATAGGTGTTGCGCGTGTTAGTTTAAGCCACTCGCTGAAGGAATGGGTGTCCGATTTCGAGAAAGGGATTGGCGCGTCGACATCCAGGGGAGTCTCTTCGACTTTTTTCACTTCTTTCACTTCAGGGGAAGGTTCATTTTCTTGAGTGATCTCAACAATGGAAGCTACTTTTCGTTCAAACAGTTCCGGGTTGAGAATGGCTTCTGCTTTCTTCAATTCAGACTTGATCTGTTTGTCGATCTCAAGACTTAGAAGTTCAGAAACATTTTCGGCAACCACATCCATCTCGAGTACGGCATCGCTTTGCTGAAGGATCTTTTCAGATATTTCATTCTGAACAAAATGTTTGGAGGTGATATACTCGAACAATATGTCTCTGTCGGTGGTATAAGCCGCCGTGAGTTTGAGTGCATCATTGTATAAAAAACTGTGCTCATTCTTCAATCCTTTCAACTGAAGTGCCCGGGCACTCTGGAAGTAGGGATATTTTTCGATCACCGCATCCAATTCAGACAATTGCTCCTTGGTGACAGCAGCGGGATTTGCAAGCAGGGATGTGTAGATTTCGGTGTTCATACTACCAATTTGCCAATGATTTATTGAAAATATCCTGTGTGATACGCTCGAAGATCACTTCCAAAGCATCATCCAGTTGTGAACCCACCAATTGGTTGGCTCCTGCATAATCAAAGTAGAAGGAGAACCGTTGTTCAAAGTCCTTTTCAGGTTCAAGGGCATTGAAAAACCGAACATTCACAGCAATGGTAAGTCGGTTTTGTGCAGCCGTGCTCTGCGAGGTCGCCGTAATGGGTGAAACGTAATACTGCACGATCTCCCCTTCGTATAATAAATCGCCACCATTATTCACCAGGCTCAAGCTGGTTTGATTGAGCAGAATGTCTTGCAGGTCCAGGGTGAGTTGTCGTGCGACCCGCGGTTCGACAATGGCAGCATTGTTTATGAAGTTGTTCACCTGGAACGTCTGCGCCGATCCAATATCTGCCCCTGTAAAGGAATAATTTACCTTGCACCCCTGCAATAGTAGCAGGCTTAGCAAAAGAAACGACAGATAAAACTTTTTTGAATTCATCAAGCGAGGCTGAGGTTTTGAGGATGCAAACTACAAATTATATTGCTTGATCTTACGATACAGGGTGCGTTCACTAATGCCAAGTTCGGCGGCGGCATCTTTGCGCTTGCCATCATACTTCTCCAGTGACTTCTTGATGAGTTCGAGTTCCTTGTCCTGCAGTGACAAACTTTCCTCTTCCTGTATCTCCTCAGCAAATTTATATTTATCTTCGGCCGATTCTTTGGGTTTTTCGGGCATGGTCATGACTTCCACGTCATAAGCTTGTGATTTTTCGTCGTTCACGATGGTGGATAGCTGTGCTCCCGGATCTGTTTCTTCTGAATAGATCTTGTTGATCAAATTCGGGTTCTCTTCCCGTACCTGTTCTGCGTCACCACCCTCCATGATCTTCATCGTAAGCTTTTTCAGGTCGTTGATGTCACGTTGCATGTCGAACAGTACTTTATATAATATTTCCCGTTCATTGCTGAAGTCGCTATCCATTTTTTTCGGTCCAACGACAGCAGGCAGGTTGCTACCCACATCCGGGAGGTACGACTTCAGGGTCTCATAAGAAACGGTTCGGTTTTGCTCGAGTACAGAGATCTGTTCGGCTATATTTCGCAACTGACGAATATTCCCGCCCCAACGGTATTTCAATAAAAGTTCGGTGGCTTGATCGTCCAGCCGGATTGTTGGCATCTTGTATTTCTGGGCAAAATCGGAGGCAAACTTTCGGAACAACAAATGAATGTCCTCATGGCGCTTCCGTAAAGGTGGTAGTTCAATTTCAACAGTACTCAAACGATAATAAAGGTCTTCCCTGAATTTCCCTTTTTCAATCGCCTCGGCCATCTTAACGTTGGTGGCAGCAACAATGCGTACGTCGGTTTTTTCTGCTTTCGAGGATCCCACTTTCAAAAATTCGCCTGTTTCCAGGACTCGAAGGAGACGCACCTGGGTTGGTAAGGGGAGTTCTCCCACCTCGTCTAGGAAGATGGTTCCTCCGTTGGCTACTTCAAAATAACCACTTCGGGTGGCCGTTGCTCCTGTAAACGCTCCTTTTTCATGCCCGAACAATTCACTGTCGATGGTCCCCTCAGGTATGGCCCCGCAGTTCACGGCGATGTATTTCCCGTGCTTGCGGTGGGATAGGGAGTGAATGATCTTCGGAATGGCCTCTTTACCAACACCACTCTCCCCGGTAACCAGTACCGAGATATCTGTAGGCGCAACCTGCACTGCCTTTTCCACGGCACGATTGAGCCCGGGATCGTTCCCTATAATACCAAATCGTTGTTTTACAGCTTGTACATTTTCCATAATTTATTCATAAAAATAGATAAGATCTGCAAACACATCTCCATACTGACCCACATACTCTCCCCTTGTGGGGTCGTCATTGGCTTTACTACAGTTGATTCGCAAACCATAGGCATAATCCACGTATGGTGTTGACCACCAAAACCGATCTAAATGCATGAGTTCAAAATGTGCATAGTTCGCATCCATAGATTGGTTCAACCTGGATAGTAACTCCCTGTCGAACAATCCGGGTATTTTTAATTTTATCGTAGCATTATACATAATGTTAGGAGTATCCTCTGAAAAAGTGAAAGAGGAATTCGTGTTATTGAAACCATCGGGATCGATTACATAAAACTCTCCGGTGGACGGATCATAACCTTGTACGCTCGAAGAAATACCACTTATCTCTCCCGCACTATTATAGTTGTAATTACGCCTAACATAATACCATTCACTGCCTTCAAAATAGAATCTCTCCTTCGTCATTAATTTATCGAATGCCCCGTCGAAAGTGAGTTTCTCACGATACAAACCGGGAGGTTCGTCGCTGTCATGACTTAAAATAGAATTCCCCTGGTATTCGATGGTACGAACCATTCCGTTTTTTGTGATGGTCGCTAACTGGTTACCCTGGTACCCGTAAGAAAAATTGATGATCGCTCCATTCGTAGTTCTCACCTGGGCAGAGATTAGGTTATTACCATCGTAAACATAATCACTCAATACCAACCCATCTGAATCGATGATCTGGGTCAATCTATTTCCGTCTTGATCGAAATAGTGGATTTCTTCCGGAGCAATTCCCCATACTTCACGATATTCGGATAAGGCCTGGCCATTTCCAAGAAAGTCATTTCCATCCAAGGGGTCGGTTCCGTCGTTGATTTCCTGTTCATTACTCACGCAATCTTGATCACAATCCAAATCGAACCAAAACGCATCTGGTTCCAGTGTTTGGTTTGCGATCACCAAATCACAATGATCATTGATGTCGGTCCCATCAGCTTCTTCCTGACCGTTAGGAACTCCATCGCCATCGCAGTCGCTAATTAAATATTGTTGACTGGGCTCGAGGGTTCTGTCTGCGAGCACAAATTCACATTCATATTTTGGATCTGTTCCGTTGTTATTGTTCTGTCCGTTACCATCCGGATCGATCTCGTCACCATTGGTCACCCCGTCACCGTCACAATCGAGGGCCCGCCATGCCATTGAAGTAGCTGGATAAAACTGACTAGATTGCAAATAATCACAACCATTGTCGGGACTTGTATTATCTACTGTTTCCTGTTGATTGGTCACACCATCTCCATCGATGTCATCGGGGTTTGACTCAACTTCAACAGGAACCTCCACGATTACAGTTTTCTCCTTGGTGCACCCAAGAATGAAAATCATCAATAATATGGTATATACAATTTTTTTCATGGCATGTGCCCTATGTATTCGAAGAATAGCCTATGGCTTTCCCAATCAAGGTCGCCGAAGTGCAATCCTCCATCTTCACCATCACAAAGTCACCTACTTTATAGTTTTCCTTCGGAAAAACGGCCACTGTATTGTACTGGGTCCTGCCGCTCCATTCTTCTTGGTTCTTGTGCGATTCTTTTTCAATGAGTACTTCCAGGGTTTTACCCACAAATTGCTTCGTTCGAACAGCACTGTGCTTCCGCTGCAGATCCACGATCTCTATAAGGCGTCGTTTTTTAACTTCTTCGGGAATGTCGTCTTCCAATTTTCGCGCTGCCATGGTCCCAGGCCGTTCAGAATACATGAACATAAATCCAAAGTCGTACTTCACATGCTCCATCAATGATAAAGTATCCCGATGATCATCTTCGGTTTCAGTGGGAAAACCTGTGATCATATCGTGTGAGATCGAACAATCCGGGATGATCTCCCAAACTTTGTCGATCAAGGCGAAATATTCTTCACGCGTATGCTGCCGGTTCATTTCCTTCAAAATACGAGAACTACCACTTTGCACGGGCAGGTGAATGTAGTTGCAAATATTTTCATATTTCGCCATAGAGTGTAAAACATCTTCTGTCATGTCCTGTGGATTCGAGCTCGAAAACCGAATGCGCATCCTGGGTTGTGCCTTCGCCACCAGCTCCAG
>JABDNM010000085.1 GCA_013043825.1 Flavobacteriaceae bacterium | reverse complement strand
ACATTGGAAATGCAACTCGGTCCAAGAGTGTAAACAACCGTATCCTTCGTGCACAAGGAATCCGAATAGACTCGATATTCTACACCAAACATCAAATAGACAGCTTGACCTTCGCTACCAGCAATGCCTATTATGCTGCCAATCTTGAGACTTATACCGAGATCATGCAAGAGGTGGAAAAATTACTACTGAAAAAGAAGCAAGCCATCGACAGTATTCTGGAAAAGTCAACAGCCCCACCAGGAACGAAGCAAAACTCACCGAGTCAAAAAGAAGATTCGCTGCAGTTAACAACACCTGTTCAGGAAGAATAATTGGAAACTACCCGCTGGATCGTCTCTTTCATCGGCTTGAATTTAAAATTTAACTCGGCTAGTATTTTGGACGAATCGTAGGTTGTCTTGTTGCTCATGGCACGAATAACCGGTTTGGGCAACTTGCGTTTAGTGCCAAACAGGAAGGCTGAGACCCGGTCCAGGAACCCAAGGATGCCAAGCAATTTTTTACCTGCCACTTTGGTTGGAGGGTTCTTTCCAAAGTGCTTTGACATTTCTTCCTGCAATTTTCGATACGACCAATTTTCGGCAACAAGCACAAAGCGTTCATTAGAGCATTCGCTCTCCATCAATTGAACCATGATCTTCACAACATCTTGCACATCCACGAAGCCCGATGCTCCCGGAGTGTAATACGACCCGCCTTTGGAGGCATTACGCACTATGGCACCGCTGCCCGAGGTCCAAAATCCTTCGCCCATTATTATCCCTGGATTCACGATCACCGCCTTGAGACCTTCCTGAACCCCTCTCCACACTTCCATTTCGGCGCCATATTTGGTGATGGCGTAGACGCTGTTGTCCTCCTCCGGATTCCAGTGGGTTTCTTCAGAGACCATTGCCCCATTCAATGTAGAGCCTAGTACGGCGATTGAACTCACATAACAGAGTTTTTCTATCCCTTGTGCAAGTGCGAGATTCACGACATTGGCCGTACCTTCCACATTGGCTTTTCTCAGGGCACGATAATTTTGAGGATTCAAACTGATGTAAGCAGCACAATGATAGATACGGTTGATACCGTTAATCGCCTTCTCCAAGCTTGGAAGGTCCAGTATATTGGCTTCCACCCATTCTATCCTCTCAAAAAGTGCAACCCGCGACGAACCGTACAAGGCAAAAACGTTTCTTACCGCCTCGAGGTCACTGTTCGCTCTTCGTGTGGCTCGTACTAGGGTATATTTCTGCACCAATTCGGCCAGTAAATGTGCGCCAACCAATCCTGTTCCCCCTGTTACTAATATCATAGCCTTAAAAATACTCTTTTTTGGAATAAACTTTTCTCTTTTGATCCGTCCCATTATCTTTGTTGAAACCAATTTTGACATGCCAAAAAATTTTGTTGAAGAGTTGCAATGGAGGGGAATGGTCCACGACTTGATGCCCGATACCGAATCCCATCTTTTGGAACAAATGCGTTCGGCATACATTGGTTTTGATCCCACGGCAGATTCGCTGCATATTGGTAATCTCGTGCCTATTATGTTATTGGCCTTCTTGCAACGAAGCGGACACAAACCTATCGCTTTGGTAGGTGGTGCTACAGGTATGATAGGAGATCCTTCCGGAAAATCGAGTGAGCGAAACTTATTGGATGAAGAGACCTTACAACACAACCAGGCCCGCGTGCACGAGCAGTTGGCGCATTTTTTAGATTTTGACTCCGGCGAGGAAAATGAAGCCGTCATGGTGAACAACTACGACTGGATGAAGGAGTTTGGATTTCTGGAATTTATCCGGGACGTGGGGAAGCATATCACCGTGAATTATATGATGGCTAAGGATTCGGTAAAAAGTAGGATCACCGGAGAAGGTCAGGAAGGGATGTCGTTTACCGAGTTCACTTACCAGTTGGTGCAGGGATATGATTTCTTGTATTTATATCAAAATTTTAATTGTACCCTGCAAATGGGAGGCAGCGATCAATGGGGAAACATAACCACTGGCACAGAGTTGATAAGACGGATTGGAGGAGGAAAGGGATTTGCTCTTACTTGTCCGCTAATCACTAAGAGCGACGGGAGTAAATTCGGGAAAAGCGAAGGAGGGAATATCTGGCTGGATGCAAAGCGCACCTCTCCCTACAAGTTCTACCAATACTGGCTCAATTCCAGTGATGAAGATGCGGAAAAATACATCCGGATATTTACTTTTCTAGACAAGCCAACCATCGATGGATTGATC
>JABDNM010000078.1 GCA_013043825.1 Flavobacteriaceae bacterium | reverse complement strand
CAGGATGACCATTGGTAACGCCTTGATCGAACCCATGAAAGTGCACGGTTTAGGAAAAGATAAAAAGGGGAGAAAGGAGAAAGCGATTGAAGTATTGCAACGTGTTGGGCTGGATGCCAATTTCTACGGAAGGTACCCTCATGAATTATCAGGCGGACAAAGACAACGTGTGGGCATTGCCCGAACCGTGGCCATGAAACCGCGGTTGGTGATCTGCGATGAATCGGTTTCGGCCCTGGATATTTCAGTGCAAGCTCAGGTGCTGAATTTGCTGAATGAACTCAAAGAAACCTTTGGCTTTACGTATATATTTATATCCCACGACCTGGCGGTAGTGAAATTCATGGCAGATCAACTACTGGTCATGAATCATGGAAGGATCGAGGAAATTGGTGATGCCGATGAGATCTACGCCAATCCAACCAAAGATTACACTCGAAAACTAATAGACGCCATTCCGAAGGGGCTTTAAAATTAGGCACAAAAAAACCCGCTCTAACCTCACAAAGAGCGGGCCTACCTTTATCTGAATCGTTGCAGATTTGGGGTAAAAGTAATCTTCAATAAGTTACATCAACAGAAAAACCTTCTTAGCGACATAAAACAAATTTCGAACTAGTTGGATTGTACTCTTGAGCGATTTGCTTAAATTCTTCATAAGTTGGTTAAGTTCTATTAACTAATTGGGGACTACTAAAATGCATATTTTTTATGATATATCCGTTAAACCGTGTTATTTTTTCGATAAAATACACTTTATTTTAACAAATCAATGCGTATCCTTAATAAAATGTAATTTTTTTCTTACAAATAATTAAGCGAGCTAATTAGGTTGATTTAGAATTGCATTTCAGGAATTTCCCCGGTAACAAGCAGATCTCCTTCGGTTGCAGCCTGTATCTCTTCAATAGAAACGCCGGGAGCTCGTTCGAGTAATTTGAAACTGTTGTTTTCTACGGATAAGACCGCCAGGTTTGTAACCACCTTCTTCACACAGTTAACTCCCGTTAGGGGTAGGGAACATTCTTTAAGAAGTTTAGAATCGCCTGCTTTATTGGTGTGCATCATAGCAACAATAATATTATCTGCCGAGGCCACAAGATCCATGGCCCCTCCCATACCTTTAACCATTTTTCCGGGGATCTTCCAGTTGGCAATGTCGCCGTTTTGAGCAACCTCCATAGCCCCCAGAATGGTGAGGTCCACGTGCTGCCCGCGAATCATAGCAAAGCTGGTAGCAGAGTCGAAAAAGGAAGCCCCCTTTAGCGCTGTGATGGTTTGCTTCCCGGCATTGATCAAATCCGGGTCTTCTTCGCCTTCGAAGGGAAACGGCCCCATTCCCAAGACCCCATTTTCACTTTGGAATTCCACTTCAATATCATTACGCACAAAATTTGCTACCAGCGTAGGAATGCCAATTCCCAGGTTGACATAATAGCCGTCTTTGACTTCTTTGGCTATCCGCCGGGCGATTTGTTCTTTAGTTAGCATAGTGCGTTTATTTAATTCCTTTTCCGAACTGTTAAATTTTCAATCCTTTTCTCGTAATTCTCCCCCTGGAAGATGCGTTGCACGAAGATGCCCGGTACGTGTATGTCGTTTGGATCCAGCGAACCTGCCGGAAGCAATTGTTCAACTTCAGCTACGGTGATTTTGGCTGCTCCGCACATATTGGGATTGAAGTTGCGCGCAGTACCTTTGAATACCAGATTTCCGGCGGTGTCTCCCTTCCAGGCTTTGATAAATGCAAAATCAGCCTTGAACGCCCGTTCCATGATATGCATTTTTCCATAGAATTCTCGAGCTTCCTTTCCTTCGGCAACTTCGGTGCCATAACCCGCGGGAGTATAGAATGCGGGAATTCCACTTTGTGCTGCTTTGCAGCGTTGCGCCAAGGTGCCTTGTGGAATAAGTTCAACCTCCAGTTCACCGCTTAGCATCTGACGTTCAAATTCGGCGTTCTCTCCTACATAGGAAGAAATCATTTTCTTTATCTGTCTCTTTTGTAGCAATAAACCAAGGCCAAAATCATCCACCCCCGCATTGTTGGAAATACAGGTTACATCCTGCACATTCAGTTTCACTAACTGCAGAATACAATTTTCGGGAATACCGCACAACCCAAAGCCTCCCAGCATAAAAGTCATATGGTCTTTAACTCCTTCACAGGCAGCTTCAACATGGGGAACGGTCTTGGTGATCATGTACTAAAATTTTTATTAAAAATAGGTAAAAACAAGACCACAAAAAAACCCTGTGATCATTAAAAAGAGGCAGGGATTTGAATAACTTATTAGATGATTTACTAGAATTCGAATTCGTCATCCGGGATCTCATCGCCATCGTTTCCACCATCATTTTTGTACTCGGAACAATTGGTCTCGATCGAGATCTTTCCTGGTTTTCTGAAATTGTCCTTGGAGATATCCAGTGTTTCATCGGCATAGCATTTTTTCATAAATATGCCCCAAAGTGGTAAGGCCATACTTGCTCCTTGGCCGTAGGCCGTCCGCGAGAAATGAGTAGCTCGATCGTCTCCTCCTACCCAAACCCCGGTGGCCAGGTTGGGAACCATGCCCATAAACCAGCCGTCACTATTATTTTGAGTGGTCCCAGTCTTCCCGGCGATTGGATTTCCAAACTCATAGGGATAACCTGTAATGATCTTCTTATAAACCGGGTCATTCCCTCGCCATTTATGCCGTAGCCTGGATCCAGATCCAGATTGGGTTACACCTTGTAATAAACTTACCGTAACATAGGCCGTTTCATTGCTTATCACATCTCTGGTCTCCGGTACATTTTGGAATAACACGGTTCCGTTTTTATCTTCTATGCGTTGCACCAGTATAGGCTTGACATAGACTCCTTCGTTGGCAAAGGTGCTGTAAGCGCCAACCATCTCATATAAGCTGATATCCGGGGTGCCCAAAGCAATGGAGGGGGCCTCGGGTACTTCCTTGGTATCCACTCCCATTTTTTCGATCAGGTCGATTACCGGCCTGGGTCCTACACGATCGATCAACCTAGCGGTGATGGTATTAATAGATTGCGCCAGGGCTCCTTTCAACGTCATCATTCCTCCATAATTCCCACTGGAGTTTTTAGGGCACCACTCCTTGAGCAGTCCATATTTTCCTTCGGCAATACAATAGGGTGTATTGGGCAATGTATCGCAGGGCGACATATGCATTTGGTCGATGGCTGTAGCATACACAAAAGGTTTGAAAGTCGATCCTATCTGCCGCTTCCCCTTCTTGACCATATCATACTTAAAATGCTTGTAGTTGACACCTCCTACCCAAGCTTTTATCTCGCCGGTTTGTGGCGTCATGGCCATCATGGATGCCCTGAAAAATGATTTATAATATCGAATGGAATCGATGGGAGTCATGAGGGTGTCTATATCCCCGCCCCAGGAGAAAATACGCATTTGGGTCTTTTTGCTAAAACTTTCGATGATTTCTTTCTCCTTCTTCCCTTGATTCTTCATTTCTCTCCAACGATCACTGCGACGCATCGCTGCGTCCATGATCTTGTCGATCTCTTCTTCCGTTATATCGCGGAATGGAGAAATCTTGTTTTTTTCATTTTGAGCATCAAATTCATTCTGAAGATTGGGCATGTGCATATCCACAGCCTCTTCAGCATACTTCTGCATCTTCGAATTGAGCGTAGTGAAAATCTTCAACCCATCACTATTGATATCGTACAGCGACCCGTCCAGCTTTGGGTTATCCTTGGCCCACTGCTTCATATAACCACGGATGTACTCTCTAACGTAAGTACCTATCCCTTCATCATGATCCTGGGGTGTAAACGTAACGTTCAGCGGGAGTTTTTGTAATGAATCGCGCTCCGTTTCAGTAATAAAATCGTATTTGGCCATTTGTGAGAGGACCACATTCCTGCGGTTGGTAACACCTTCCGGATTCCGACGCGGATTGTACAAGGAAGAGTTCTTGAACATTCCAACCAACATGGCCGATTCTTCAATTTGTAATTCCTGCGGCGCTTTATCAAAGTAAATATTAGAAGCAGATTCAATCCCGATGGCTAAATTTAGGAAGTCGTACACATTGAAATACATCGTAATGATCTCCTCTTTCGTATATCTTCTCTCAAGACGTATAGCAATGATCCATTCCTTGATTTTCTGCATCCCCCGCTGAAACTTATTCTTTGAAACCTGGTCGGTGAAGAATTGTTTTGCCAACTGCTGCGAGATCGTACTGGCTCCACCGCGTGTACCCAAGAATGCGAGTGCGCGAACAGAACCTTTTGCATCTATTCCGGAATGGTCGTAGAAGCGAACGTCTTCGGTAGCGATTAGGGCATTCACCAAATGTTTGGGCAGATCTTCAAATTGTACCGGGGTTCGGTTTTCTTTGAAGAATTTTCCAATTACCTCACCATCGGCCGAAACTATTTGTGTAGCCAGGTCCTTTTCGGGATTCTCCAAACTGGATGGATCGGGCAATTTTCCGAAGATCCCCCAGGAAGCCATTATAAATACAAGCAAAATAAACAGAACCCCGCCTCCTAAAACCTTCCAAAAGGTTTTTATGTGTTTGCGTTGCGATGCTTGCTCTGCTTTGGTCAATGGTTTTTTCTGCCCCTGCTTAGCCATGATAATTATTCTTCAAGGTTTGCTTCTTCTATACTGTATCCTACTTCGATGATCCCGTCCAATTGGCTAACGCCATGGACCTCACCTATATTGCGCACGGCCTGGGAGATGGTAAGCGTGTACATCCCGTCTTCGAAGAACTGCACTCCCTCCTTGTACCATAACTTGCTTTCCTTCACCATCCCAATTCCGGTACCCAACCACGTTCCGTCCGGAGCTGCCATTCTGTATTCCAAGGTGTCGGTGACGGTTTTACCGTAGGGGAATTCTATAGTGGCGATCAAAAAAATATTGTTGTAAGGATAATCATTTGTATTCCGAAGGTGTAGAAAGATATTGTATTGTTTCAAAGAGTCCAAGACCGGTAATTCGAATTGAAGCGTTTCATCTTTGTGCCAAGATCCCGGCAATTCTCGCATCTCACCCACCACAATATTAGAATCACAAGCAACTACCACAGTTGCTATTAAAATTATTAGGGCGTACTTAAGCATTTTTCTTCGGGCGTCGATTTTTGTGCTGATTCTTCTTACGACCACCACTCTTTGAACGATTTCTGCGCTTGTTCCTTCTTCGTTTAGGTTGATCGAAGCGGGTTAAGCTGTCCTGGCCCACCACATTATTGTACAATTCTTTGTCGGCAACGATCTTGTCTTCTATATAATCTTCGAGGCTGGTAGCATTATTGCCTTTTTTGTTAAGTGCAACGATCTCATTTACTTTGGCCACTTCCATCTCATGCCAGATCATGCCTTCATTTTCATAGGAGAACCACATAAGGCCTTTGAAAATATCGATCTTTTGGCAATGTGCACGGCCTTTATCTGTGTTAAGTTTAATGTCGGTTTTAGGAAACTCATCCAGTGCCTCCAAGTAAGTATCCAATTCGTAGTTGAGGCAACATTTTAGTTTACCGCACTGACCGGCCAACTTTTGAGGATTCAACGACAATTGTTGATAGCGGGCAGCAGAGGTGCTTACCGATCTAAAGTCGGTTAGCCAGGTTGAGCAACAAAGCTCTCTTCCGCAGGAACCAATACCTCCCAATCGGGCAGCTTCCTGGCGGAATCCAACCTGTTTCATTTCAATTCTTGTGCTGAAAGTTCTCGCGAATTCTTTGATCAATTGCCTAAAATCCACCCGCTCTTCAGCGGTATAATAGAAGATCACCTTGGAGCCATCTCCCTGGTATTCCACATCGCTTATTTTCATTTGAAGCCCTAAACGCATCGCGATCTCCCGGGATTGTTTTTGCACCGACTGTTCTTTGTCACGCACTTTCTGCCACATATCGATGTCTTTCTGGGATGCTTTTCTATAGATCTTCGGAAGTTCTTCCAGGTTAGTTGGTTGTTTCTTTTTCTTCATTTGCACGCGTACCAGTTCTCCGGTGAGTGTAATAATTCCAATATCATGTCCGGGAGAAGCTTCGGTTGCAACTACATCTCCTATACTTAATTTGAGCTTTTCGGGATTTCGGTAGAAATGTTTCCTTCCATTTTTGAAACGCACCTCAACCCCATTAAAGGGATCCACGTTTCCTGGAAGAGACATATTTGAGAGCCAGTCGAATACGGTTAGTTTATTGCATCCGTCACTACCGCAGGTGCCGTTATTCTTACAGCCTCGTGGTTGTCCGTTGGCGCCCGTAGCACAGCTGGTACAGCCCATATTTGTTATATATATTGCTCTTTTTCCGCTGAAAAAGAGTCGCAGATGAAACTTGATTCAATTAGGAGTAAAGATACCCTATTTTTTAAAACTCAGCGTTTAAACTTCAATTTCTCGGAACGTCCTTTTTTGAAAATCTTATTGCTGTTGTGAGTGCCAGATCGTAATTTTTTTTGTTCCTCATATGGCATTTGAATGATCTCCACACATGTATCGCTGCAGCAATTTTGCATTTCATTTGCACATTCCTCACATTGAATGAACAATAAATGGCAGGCCTCATTGGCGCAGTTCACATGGGTGTCACAGGGCTTGCCACACTGATGGCATTGAGCGATGATGTCTTCCGAAATACGCTCTCCACGACGATGATCGAACACGAAATTCTTTCCAACAAATTTGTTCTCCAAACCTAAATTCTGAACCTGCCTTGCATACTCGATGATACCGCCTTCCAATTGATACACCTGCTGAAATCCTTTGTGCTTATAATATGCACTGGCTTTCTCACAACGAATCCCACCGGTACAGTACATCAGCAATTTTTTATCCTCCTTATGGTCTTTTAAATCTGCTTCGATGATGTCTAAGGAATCCCGGAATGTATCTACATCGGGAGTTATAGCCCCCTCGAAATGACCAATTTCACTTTCGTAATGGTTTCGCATATCTACCACGATGGTGTCTGGGTCTTTCATGAGTGAGTTGAATTTCTTGGCGTCAACATGGATCCCTTTATTGGTTACATCGAAACTCGCGTCGTTCAATCCATCGGCAACGATCTTCTTACGCACCTTCACCTTCAGTTTTAAAAACGACTTCAAATCGTGCTCGATGGCTATGTTCAGGCGTACATTTTTCAGAAAGTAAATTCCATCCAGGAAAGTCTTGAATTGTTCAAAGTTTCGTGCCGGAACCGATAGCTGGGCGTTGATGCCTTCGTGAGCCACATAAATGCGTCCAAGCACCTGCATCTCATTCCAGGCTATGAACACGTGATTCCGAAATAATTTAGGATTGCCAATTTTGGCATATTGGTAGAAAGAAAGGGTGAGGCGGTCTTCACCTGCCTCCTCCAGTAATGCGGCCCTTTCTTTTGCACTTAAGGTATTGTACAGTTGCATGCTATACGTTTTAAATGAAAAGACAGTTCTGTTTACTCCATTTGGAGACCGCAAAAATACACTTTTCACAGCTGCTAACAAAAACTGAAGATTCTAGTTTTTCCTTTGCGGTAAAGGCAAAGAAGTAGTAATTTAGCTCACCGACTCCCTATTAATAATTTTACACACATGAGTACCGAAAAAGACGCAAAATTGAAGGCTTTAAAGCTAACTTTAGACAAATTGGACAAGACTTACGGTAAAGGAACCGTAATGAAAATGGGAGACAGCTCGGTGGAGGAAGTCGAAGTGATCCCAACCGGATCGCTGGGCTTAGACCTGGCACTGGGAGTTGGAGGTTATCCTCGTGGAAGAGTGGTCGAAATCTATGGCCCGGAATCTTCTGGAAAAACCACCTTAACCTTACATGCCATTGCCGAAGCGCAAAAAAAAGGTGGTATAGCGGCATTCATCGATGCCGAACATGCATTCGACCGTTATTATGCTGAAAAATTAGGGGTTGATATAGAAAACCTTATCATTTCACAGCCCGATAATGGGGAGCAGGCATTGGAGATCACAGACAATTTAATTCGGTCCGGTGCCATCGATATTATCGTGATCGACTCGGTGGCGGCATT
Source organism: Flavobacteriaceae bacterium (assembly GCA_013043825.1). Lineage (GTDB taxonomy): Bacteria > Bacteroidota > Bacteroidia > Flavobacteriales > Flavobacteriaceae > Aureisphaera. The sequence goes on along the minus strand of JABDNM010000078.1, from coordinate 4,072 downwards.
GACACCAAAGAGTGAAATTGAAGGAGAAATGGGAGATAGCAAAATGGGATTACATGCCCGGCTTATGTCCCAGGCACTGCGAAAGCTTACTGGTTCTATCAGCAAGACACAATGTACCGTGATGTTTATCAACCAGTTGCGAGAGAAGATTGGGGTAATGTTTGGCAATCCGGAAACAACTACCGGAGGAAACGCCTTGAAATTCTACGCCTCGGTTCGACTGGACATTCGAAGGTCGACCCAAATAAAGAACAGCAACAGCGAAGTAATGGGAAATAAGACCCGCGTAAAAGTGGTGAAGAACAAGGTAGCTCCCCCATTCCGCACCGCCGAATTCGACATCATGTATGGAGAAGGTATTTCCAAGGTAGGTGAAGTGATCGATCTTGCCGTCGATTACGAGATCATCAAGAAAAGTGGATCCTGGTTCAGTTACGATGATACCAAGTTGGGTCAGGGAAGAGATGCCGTTAAAACATTGCTTCTGGACAACCCGGAACTCATGGAGGAATTGGAGCAAAAAATCAAGGACGCCATAGCCGCAGTTGCCTCTTAAAAATACGCACCCTTGTACGCAACCATCGATTGGGCCGTGTATCTACAGAATGTAGAAACTTGAGATGTATGGTTGCCTGCTGATAAATCGGTAGATGATTTAGAAAACAAGCGAACCATAGTTGATTTTACAAGAGCTCATAGAAAAATGCAAGCAGCAAGACCCAAAAGCTCAGGAAGCTTTGTACAAAAAGTACTCGGGTGTATTGTTTGGGATATGTTTAAAATACTCCCCAAATCGCGCAGAAGCTGAAGACAATCTGCAGGATGCTTTCATAACTATTTTTGGACGAATCAATCAATTTCAAGGGAAAGGTTCTTTTGAAGGTTGGATCAAGCGAATTACGGTGAATACCGCACTTCAGAAATATAGAAAAAAGAAGGTTTTCGATATTTCAAACGACCAACAAATAGAAGACACCCAGGTTGAGGTTGAAGATAAACAACTCCCGCTGGACTATCTCTTGAAGATCATCCAGGAGTTACCGGATCGATACCGGCTGGTTTTTAACCTATATGTTTTGGATGGATATTCACACAAGGAGATTGCGGAAATGCTGGGAATATCGGATGGAACCTCGAAATCGAACCTGGCAAGAGCAAGAATGATCTTGAGAACCAAGATCAACAATTATAACGCAACCAGAAACAAGGGATAGTACTCACAACAACTGCCCATGAAAGATAAGAAGCACATCGACGAGCTTTTTAAGGAGCAACTTCAGGATTATGAAGCCGCCCCTCCTTCGCATTTGTGGTCTGGAATTCAAGGACGACTTAAGAAGAAGGATGAGGATAGAAAAGTCATTCCACTTTGGTGGAAAGCAGGTGGCGTGGCTGCGCTAATTGCGTTGTTGCTTACTATTGGAAATTTTGTTTTTTCTCCTTCGGAAGAAATTCCGGACAAGACCTTTGTTATTGAAGAGGTCGACCCGTTGAAAGATCCCGATTCACAAACTACCATCCTGTCGGATAAGAAAATGACGCAAGAAGCCATTTCCGAAGAAAAATCTTCCGAAGTGATCAAGGATAAGGAGGGGGCATTAGTGCGTCCAGATGCTGAAAAGAGTGAGAAAGCCGAGCAGGTAAATACCACTGAAAATAGCAGAGAAGCCATCGCAGTAGAGGAAAATAAAGAGCAAGCCATTCCGAAGAAATCCCAAGAGGTAATGGGGAAAGAAACGCTGGAAAATGTAAGAGTCAAGACTGAAGACGCCGTTGCTACTCGAAATGAAGTGAAGGCTGCAAAAGCTCAAAATGAAAATAAGACCGTTCCAAAAACGGACCCACTAATCAAGAAAGAGGTGGAGGAAGGGATCGCTAAAAAAGTGGCCGATGCGGTGGCTAAGACCACCGAAGTGCAAAAAGATAAGGTAGATCCTGAAACTACAAAGGAAAACGAAGTTCTTATTCGAAAGGATAAGAAAGTGACCGACCAATCAAAAGAAGAGGCCGTTGCTAAAGTAGAAAAACAGGAGGAAACGGTTAAAGACGACATAAAGGAAGAGAATAAGAAATCGATTTTCGATGCTATCGAAGAGAAGGAGGAGGAAGCCATCGCACAGAAAGACGATCGTGATATTAAGCCCTGGGAGGTCACTCCAAATTTTGGTCCCGTTTACTACAGTAGTTTAGGCGAAGGATCGTCTATCGATCCAGCATTTTCAGATAACAGTCAGACCGGCGATGTCAATTTCAGTTATGGTGTGCAGGTTAGCTATAATTTGAATGATCGCTTAAGTCTTCGATCGGGAGTAAGTAATGTAAATTTGGGATATACTACCGGTGGCGTCGAGCTGGCTACGGGGCCTGTTGGTATTGCACTTGAAACCGTTGATTACGGTGGAAAGGGTGTTGTGCTTACTGCCTTTGACAAAGGTACGTTGGCCAATTTGCCACAAAACCCGGAGAACGGGAATCCCTTCGCTAATTTAAATCCTAAGTCCACAAGTGGCAATGCAGAATTGATTCAGAATTTATCCTATTATGAGGTCCCCATGGAATTGAAATATGCCCTCACGCAAAGTCGTTTTGGGTTGAATGTAATAGGTGGATTTAGCACATTATTTCTCGATAACAACGAGATTTCTGTACGGGACGGATCGTTTAGAGATGTCCTGGGAGCTGCCAATAATTTAAATTCGGTGAGTTTTTCCACCAATGTTGGTTTAGGCTTCGATTATAAAATAAGTAAAAGATTAAAGTTAAATGTTGAACCTATGTTTAAATACCAACTTAATCCGTATACAGATTCGTCTGTAGACTTTAAACCTTACTATTTCGGGGTATACAGTGGGTTAAGTTTTAAGTTTTAGGTTAGTTTTTAGTTGGTTAGGTTTGGATTATACCACCAAACAATGATGATGAAAAACCGCTCTGTCGCCATAGAGCGGTTTTTTAATGGTTATAATGAAGGGTTGCTGAGTTCTTTAAGAATGATCTCTCTGGTTTGATTTTTCAGCATACGTTTATCTTCCATTTCCAGGATTCTGGTTGGAATAGTCTCGTGCACCCTAACCCGCATAATTCCCGGCCCTCCACTGAAGAAGGTATACGAGAAGCGCTTTTTGTTGTCGTGAAAAGTCATAGGCGCAATAGGAATTCGATGTTCAATGGCCAGTCTGAAGGCGCCGTCTTTAAATTCATTCAACAGCATTTCCTCATTTTCAGGAACTCCGCCTTCTGGAAAAATACATACGCTAAGTCCCCGTTGCAATCGATGTTGTGCTTCGATGAACACATTGTGCCGACTTCTAGGGTTATCCCGATCCACTAAAATACAGGTTCGTTTGTAGAAGAAACCGAATAAAGGAATTTTTGCCAATTCGGCTTTACCCACAAAAACGAAAGGGCTTTTTGTGACGTATAACATTAACATGATGTCTGTCATGGACGTATGGTTGGCAACGAAGAGATAGCTTTTTCCCTTTTCGTAAACCACATCACGCTTTATTTTAGGATAGAAGCCCATACCGAAGAGTATGATCTTAGCCCAAAACCGCGCCAGCCTGAAAAATAGAGGGTACCAATTTTGCCTCGAGATGCTCACTAATAAAATTGGAAGTAGTACAATAATTGGAAGCGTAACTAAAACGTAGAACCAGATACGGTAGAACAATCTGGATATATTTAATAGTAATTTCATCCGTCACCAAAAATAGTGATTTGAATCTTGCGGAAGCCCTAAAAAAATTACCTTTGTTGAAATTCAAAACGAACTGCTCGTAACTTTTAAAGCCGGATCCTAATCATGTCTCGTATCTTAACAGGAATTCAAAGCACCGGAACCCCCCACCTTGGAAATATCCTGGGAGCCATTCTACCAGCTATTGAAATGGCGAATGATCCAAAGAATGAGTCTTTTTTGTTCATTGCCGACATGCATTCACTTACGCAGATCAAAGATCCCGATGTGCTTCGTAACAATACTTATAGCACCGCAGCGGCCTGGCTGGCCTTTGGACTGGACATTGAAAAAACGGTGTTTTACCGTCAGAGCGACGTCCCTCAAGTAACC
>JABDNM010000076.1 GCA_013043825.1 Flavobacteriaceae bacterium | reverse complement strand
GAGCTAAGGTACCTCCTTATTGGACGGCAAATATAATTCTATTTTAACGATTGCAAAAGATTCGTTTGAAAAAAAAGGAACACTTTATGTTGTCAATTTAATAGTGTATTAACAACCGGGCAACTATTCAAATTGTATTTTTAACTCCATAAAACAACTTATGCACCTAATCATTGATGTAGGAAATACCTTGATCAAATTGGCCATTTTCAAAGATGGCAAGTTGCAGCACAAAGAGAATTCTAAAAAAGGAAAATTGGTGAAATCCTTGCAATCGTTTCACGAACGATTTCCGGAGATACAACACGCGATCATTTCTTCGGTGGGGGGATTCACGGCGAAGCAACTTTCAATGGTAAAGAATATCGCTCCTCTGTTCATCTTAACACACAAGGCAGAATTGCCTTTCAAAAATAGTTATTCTACCCCATCGACTTTAGGCGTTGATCGCATTGCACTCATAAGTGCGGCGGCTAAAAACTATCCCAAGGAAAATGTGCTTGTGATCGATTGTGGGAGTTGTATTACCTACGATTTTTTAAATTCAGAAAATGTCTACCTGGGGGGTGCAATATCACCGGGTTTGCAAATGCGCTACAAGGCCATGAATACTTATACGGCCAACCTACCGTTATTGGAAACAAAAATGCCCGAAAATTTTGTGGGTGATACCACTCGAGAATCCATGCATGTAGGTGTTGTTCAGGGAGTTATCCATGAATTGGAAGGATTTATCGATGCATACATCGAAAACTTTGCGACTTTAACAGTGATTTTAACAGGAGGGGATGCTCATTTTTTGCTAGATCGCATAAAAAATGACATCTTTGCCAACTCGAATTTTCTGTTGGAAGGATTGGACTTTCTTTTAGAAATTAACAAGGATACATGTTGAAGCGAATAGTAATTGCATTCATGCTTTTTAGCTCGGTGATTGCGGTGGCCCAGGAAGGGACTACTTCTCCTTATTCATTCTTCGGAATTGGCACCCTGAAATTCAAGGGCACGGTCGAAAATCGATTCATGGGAGGATTGGGTGTATATAACGACAGTATCCATCTTAATATTCAGAATCCCGCCTCGGTGGCCAATCTTCGATTGGTGAATTACTCACTCGCCGGGAGCCATAAATTCAACAAGCTGGCAACTTCTGATGATTCTCAAAATGCTACTACAACCTCATTGGACTACCTGGCCCTGGGAATACCCATGGGAAAATTTGGAGCCAGTTTTGGATTAATACCGTATACCTCTTCTGGTTATAAATTGCAGAATGAAGATGCTACCAGTATAACCCAATACACCGGTACCGGAGGATTGAACAAGGCATTTTTTCAATTGGCCTACCAGATCACTCCCGAATTAAGCATTGGTGCAGACGCTAATTACAACTTTGGAAATATTGAGAATGTTGCAGCTACCACCCAGGAAGGAGTTCAGCTGGGTACACGCGAAACCAATCGCTCCGACCTTTTAGGATTCAGCTACAATATTGGTGTGATCTATCAACGCATGATCACCGAAAACCTGGAGCTCATTTCGGCAGCTACCTATACACCGGAAACACAATTTGCTTCAGAAAATACTCGCACACTGGAGACCACGCTCACCTTACCTTCTGGTACGGTTACTGGAGTAGACGTCCGGGACATTCCGGTGGCCGATACAGATTTTACATTTCCATCACAGATCACAGTGGGAGCAGGAATTGGGAAGCCTAAAAAATGGTTTGTGGGAGTCGATTACACTTCGCAAAAAACTAGTAATTTTACAAATAGGACTTTTGAATTGGAAAACGTATCTTTCGAAGATGCCTCCAAATTCAAGTTTGGCGGATTTTATATTCCCAATTACAACTCCATAGGAAACTATTGGAGAAGAGTTGTTTACCGAACCGGCTTTCGCTTCGAAGAAACCGGGATCAATGTAAATGGGGAAGCAATTAACGAGTTTGGCATATCTTTTGGAGTAGGTCTCCCTGTAGGCAGATTATTCTCCAATGTCAATGTAGGATTTGAATTCGGACAACGGGGAACAACCAACGCCGGCCTGGTTAAAGAAACATTTTTTAATACCTTTATAAGTCTGTCATTAAATGACCGATGGTTTGAAAAGAGATATTATGATTAATACAATAAACACTACCACGATGAAAACGAAAGTTACTTTATTAGTTGCAGTTTTGGCTTTTACATTTAGCACAAAAGCAGTAGCTCAAATGGACGAATGTGTGACAACCGCCTCTTTGTTCATAGAGCCTGCCAAAGCCAAAAATTATGAAGCAGCATTACCTCACTACGATAAAGTTATAACCGAATGTCCAAAATACAGCTTGGCGACTTATCAGTATGCCGAGAAAATGTTCAAGCATTTTGTGGAAAAAGGAGACATTTCAAAGCTTACGGCTTATGAAAAGAACTTCGATCTGCAAATGGCAAATTATCCTTCCAAGACTAAAGTTGGAAAGAACATGGCAAAAGTTGCTCAAATAAAATTTGACAATAAGATAGGTACCATGGCAGAGCAGTTCGCTGCATTCGATGCCGCTTATAAAAAGGATGAAACCACTTTTACAAGTCCAAAGAGTTTGTATACCTATTTCTCCCTGGCAAAAGATTTGTTTGAAGCCGGGAAAAAAGACATTCAGGAAGTTTTCGACCTGTACGATGTTGTTCAGGAAAAAATAAGCAAAGAAGAAGGTAAATATGCCAGCAAGTTATCGAAGTTGATCGATAAGGAAGAAGCCGGCACCGAACTTTCGTCCAAAGAGAAGAAACGGATAAAAGGTTATGAAACCAACCTGGAGAGCTACGGGAAGATAAAAGGCAGTATCGATACCAAATTAGGTTCTATTGCAGACTGTAATAACTTAATCCCATTGTATCAGCGAACGTTCCCTGAGAAGAAAAATGACGTAGGCTGGTTGAAAAGTGCCGCTGGAAAACTAAATGCTAAAGACTGTGACACACCATTGTTCTATCAAATGGTGCAACAGTTGCATTCACTTCAACCTTCAGCTGCCTCAGCGTTTTATTTGGGGAGATTGGCGGAAAAAGAAGGGAAGACCAGCGATGCCATGAATTACTACAACCAGGCGGTTGATTTGGAGACCGACCCAAATAGAAAAGTGGGTTATTATACCAGTATTGCCGAAAACTTCCGAAAGAAAGGAAGCTACGGACAAGCAAGAACATACTACAACAAGGTGCTGGACATAAAGCCGAATGAAGGACGCGCTTACTTGAAAATCGCTCAAATGTATGCTCAAAGTGCCAATAGCTGCGGAAGTACACCTTTCGAGAAAAGATCGATCAACTGGTTGGCAGCGCAAATGGCCGATAAAGCAGCCAGGGTAGATCCTTCTATCGCCTCTACTGCACGATCTGCGGCGAGCAGTTACAGACAGCGTGCGCCCAGTAAGACCGATATCTTCAGTGCCGGAATGGCAGGAAAGTCGGTTTCCTTCCCATGTTGGGTAGGAGGTAGCGTTAGAGTGCCTAGCCTATAAGATGAAAAACAATGCACATAGCATAAAAAGCGTGATGGTCCTACTAATGGCCATCACGCTTTTTGCTTGTGAAGGGAACTATAGTAATGTGAAGAAATTCAGCATGAAGGATAATCTGCCTTCTTCTGAAGGAAAGCATATCAATCTCATCTATACCGATTCGGGCAAGGTGATAAGCACCTTGAAAGCACCAACTTTAAAGGACTACTCCAATTTTGAATTCGCTTACCAGGAATTTCCGGACGGAGTGGAGGTGAATTTCTTTGAGGATGAGGAAAAAAGCACGGTGACTTCCGAATATGCCATGCGATACCCGGAAACTGCCATAGTAGATCTTAGGGATAATGTGGTCTTGGTCACGGCAGACGGTAACGTCCTGAATGCAGAGCAATTATACTGGGACCAGGAGAACAAATGGGTTTTCACAGACCAGCCTTACCGGATCACTTTTAACGATGGTTCTTATAACGATGGGAAAGGCTTCGATGCGAATGAAGATTTTACCGTATTTTTATCGCGGAAAAATGATGGAATTCAGATCATCGACGAAACCAAAAACGAAAATCCTAATGAGCAGTAAGATCTACCAGTTTTTTGAATATGCCTATATCGCAATGGCCCTATTTTCTATCTATCTGGTGTACACCAATTGGGAGATGAATCGGGGAAGAGCCTATTTATTTGGCGGTTTCGCGATAGTGGCTATCTTCATGTTTTTCTTCAAGCGCAACTTCAGAAAGAATCTTGAGAAACGCAACCGGGAGCAATGACCAATTAATCTCAAATTCGTACATTTAACCTGGTGACCCGCAATACAACTTCAGAAACTGAAATGAGTTGGATCTAACGATTCTTATAATCATCATATCCCTTATTCTGTCCGCTTTTTTTTCGGGGATGGAGATCGCCTACGTATCGGCAAATAAGATTCATATAGAGATCGAAAAGAAGCAAAATAACTTCCTTTCCAAGGTCCTGAACCGAATTACCCGTCGTCCATCCAAATTCATTGCAACCATGCTGGTAGGGAATAATATTGCCCTGGTGATATATGGTTTTTTTATGGGAGCTTTACTCATGCGATATATCGAACTGGAGGGGCCACTTCAGATCCTGGTGCATACCTTGATCTCTACCTTTGTAATCCTGATTACCGCCGAATTCCTTCCGAAGGTATTTTTCCAGATCTACGCAAATAAGTTATTAAAGTTCTTCGCGCTACCAGCCTACCTGTTTTACTTGTTGTTCTCGGTGGTCTCCGAATTTGTGATCTGGATATCGGACCTGGTGCTCAAGGTATTTTTTAAAACCGAAGGCGATGCCGTGCAGCTTAGTTTCAGTAAGGTGGAGTTAGGGAATTATATCAGCGAGCAGATCGAATCCATACAAGAAAAAGATGAAATTGACAGCGAGATACAGATCTTTCAAAATGCCCTTGAATTTTCGGAAGTGAAAGCCCGCGAGGTGATGGTACCCCGAACCGAGGTCGTTGGGGTTGAAATTCATACCACGCCCAAAGAATTAGCCCAATTATTCACTGAAACCGGACTATCGAAGATACTGGCCTATAAAGATAACATAGACGATATTCTGGGTTATGTGCATTCGTTCGAATTGTTTAAAAAACCAACAGAGCTGAAGAAGATATTGATGCCAATTGTTTTTGTGCCTGAGTCCATGCTCGCCAAAGATGTTCTGAATATCCTGAGTAAAAAACGGAAAAGCATTGCCGTGGTTATAGATGAATATGGCGGAACTTCCGGTATCATTACCGTGGAGGATATTATAGAAGAACTTTTTGGCGAGATCGAAGATGAGCATGATTCGGTGGAAATGGTGGAATTGGAAATTGGGCCGAACCAGTATCAATTTTCAGCCCGTCTCGAAGTGGATTACATCAACGAAACCTACAAACTGGACCTGCCAGAGCATGATGCCTACGAAACTTTGGGCGGGATGATCGTAAACTTCACCGAAGAGATCCCTCAGCCCGATGAAACCCTCCAAATGGATGGCTACTCCATCAAGATCCTTGAGGTCTCCAACACCAAGATCGAATTGGTGGAAGTGAAAAAGAAGTTGGAGCCTTAAATTTTGTGTTAATCGTTTATTTTTTTGTTCTGAACCTTTTTATTAGTGCGTGGAAAATGGTATTTTCGCCCACTGTTGAAAATGGAAATAATACAGTCCTTATCGATCGAACATGTTAGCATGAGGACCAAATAGTAAGAAAAGATGGCAATATTAAATAGCATACGAAAAAGGGGAATTTTCCTGATCATCATTATCGCCCTGGCGCTTTTCGCCTTTATCGTTAGTGATAGCCTTACCAAAGGCGGTGGAGGTCAGAAAATAGAAGATACTGTTGCTTCCATCAACGGGACCGAACTGTCCCGTGTGGATTTCATGAGCAAGGTAGAGAACTACCAACGACAAATTGGTCCTAGTTCAAATACGGCACAAGCCATGAATGTAGTTTGGGAACGAGAACTTAGAAATACCCTATTGCAGCAACAGGTGGATGCCCTGGGTATTACCATTAGTGAAGATCAATTGAAGGAAACTTTGAGCCAGGTTCTGGGTAATGATCCGGCGTTTCAGGATGAGAATGGCTTTTACAGTGAAGCTAAATTAATCGAATACGAGCGCAGCCTCGAGGCAAATACTCCTCAAGCACGTAGTGCCAAACAACAATGGCTGGAGTACATTCAAAGTACAAGACGAAGTATTCTTCAAAATAACTATATGACCATGGTACGTGGTGGCTTGGCGGCAACCCTGGCGGAAGGAGAACAACAATATCATTTCGAGAATGATAAGATCAATATCGATTATGTATTGATCCCTTATACCAAAATAGCCGACGAAGATGTGGTTGTTACCGAAGCGGAGATCGAAAAATACATTCGTGATAATCCCGATAATTTCGAAGTGGAGCCTTCTGTAGACATCCAGTATGTTTCTTACCTGGAAGAGCCATCACCGGCCGACATCGACAATCAACGAGAGAATATGAAATCTTTGTTGGAGGAATTCAAGACCGTAGAGGACTATGAGTTCTTCGTAAATGGAGAATCCGACAATAACTTTGTAGATCGCTGGTTCTTTAAAGGAGAATTGCCGGAATCGGTACGTGATACCTTGATCAATTTGAACGCGGGAGATGTGTTTGGGCCTTATAAAGTGGACAATACTTACAATATCTCACGAATTGTTGGAGTACGACAACTACCCGATTCGGTGAAAGCAAGGCATATTTTGATCCCAATAGGCTACAATCGAACCGATAGCATCACCAGAACCAAGGAGCAGGCAAAGATCACAGCCGATAGTATTTTGGTGGTGGTAAAGAAAGATCGCTCTAAATTCGCTGATCTGGTTTCCAAATTTTCTTCCGATTCTGGAAGCATTCAAAATGGAGGTCGGTACGACTGGTATCCTTATGGCCAGATGGTGGAGGAATTCAGAGATTTTACGTTTGAACAAAAAACAGGCTCGCTGGGGGTTGTTGAATCCCAGTTTGGATACCACGTGATCGAGGTAGAAGGCCAGAAAGACCCGAAAAAAGCGATCAAGGTAGCTACGATTACCAAAGAGATAGAACCTTCCGAAGAAACATTGAGTGAAGTATTCTCGAGAGCTGCTAAATTTGAGGAGGCAGCCCGCAGCGGAGATTTCAACACAGTTGCCGAGGAGAATGGTTTAAGCCCGAAACCAGTTAATAAAATAGGTAAACTGGATGCAACTATTCCCGGGATTGGACAGGATCGATCTATCGTGAACTGGGCCTTCGAGGAAGGTAGCAAGGTGGGTGATGTGAAACGATTCAATATCAACGAATCATATGTGATCGCACAACTTACGCGTAAAAACGATAAGAAAGGTCTAATGAGCATTGCAGAAGCTTCGGGAGTTGTGACTCCTATTCTTAGAAATAAGAAAAAAGCCGAACAAATTAGAGCCGGTATCGCCGGAGGAACACTTCAGGAAGTAGCAGCTGCACAAAATGAAACGGTGAAAACTGCCTCAGCGTTGACCAGGGCAAACCCTACTATTGTTGAAGGAGGAACAGAACCCGAAGTTGTAGGTGCAGCATTTGGAAAGAAGGTGGGTGAGATTACCAAACCCATCGATGGGCAGAATGGCGTGTATATGGTTCAGGTGCTTCAGATAAACAAAGCTCCGAAACTGGATAATTACGCCGCCTATATTGGTCAGTTGAGCAGCGGTGCCGCCGGTGCTATTAACAATAGCGTATACCAGGCATTGAAAAAAGCAGCCGATATTGAAGATAACAGAGCAGCCTTCTACTAGAGCAGATACTATAACGACAAAAAAATCCCCTGTTGATCAACTTCAGGGGATTTTTTATTCAATGATATTGATCCTTCAAAACTTCACCATTTCATCATATTCAAGGATGGTATGATATCCCTTCATTTTGAAATAGTCTCTGTTTCCACTAGCCAAAATGAAATCTCCTCCCCAGGCCCCGAGGCTCTTTATCAAACCATCGAAGCTGGAAAATAGCTCTTGTTTTATGGGAGTAAGACCAATCAAAGAAGCAATGATCTCCTCATGTTCAGTAAGCAACGAGATAAATGGGTCGATCGTGCCACCACGGAGGACCTCTTCAGAAATTATCGAAATTCGCTCTATCGCAGCCGTATTTTGAGTAGTAGCTCTCTTGCGATAACGCTCGATACCTTCTTTACTGTCCTGCTTTCGGTTTAAATGAACAAAGAACAACTGGTCCTTGAATTTCCAATCTGGTGAAACCAACTCTACCAAGGGTTTTCCAGCGTTCTGCGTATAAAGCAAAGGTTGATCGTTTTGTGCCGCAGCGATGTCATAACCACTTCCCCCGAAGCTCTCTTGGAGTAGCCTGAAAGCGTCGACTTCAAACCACTGTGCAATATTATTAATAAGTGTAGAAGAAGTTCCCAATCCCCAATCACGATCGAACTCTAATTGGGTGTTTACTTGCCAGCCATGATCCCTTATTTTTGACATTGGATTAAGTTTGGCTGCTTCTTGAAGGATGGTTGATAGTGTTTTAGACTGAACATCGTTGGATTTAATTCGAGGCAGGAAATCACGATCGAATAGTTCGTGAAACCAGCGATTGCCAACTTGGTCCAGACTATTCCATTCTATGCCGGGATCGTCTTTGGGGAGAACTTCCAGGGATTGACCGAAACGAGTGGGTACTGCCAGGGCTTTGGCGCCATCCAGCACAACATATTCGCCGGTGAGCAATAACTTTCCATTGCTATGATAGACCGAATTCAAACTATGAGCGTAATTGAGTGACGAAGGTAACCACTGCATTGTGTGAAACGGCACGTTCATTAAAATGCTCTACTGCTTGTTCCTTTTCTTCGGAAGTGGCCTCCAACTGGTTCAGGATATTCATGAGGTGCATTTTCATATGTCCTTTTTGAATTCCGGTAGTTACCAACGAGCGAATCGCGGCAAAATTCTGTGCAAGTCCAGCCACTGCTACAATCTGCATTAGCTCTCTTGCGTTTGGATTCTCCAGGATTCTAAGTGCTAGTTTTACAAGTGGATGCAGCGATGTGAGTCCACCTATGGTTCCCAACGCCAAGGGGATCTCCATCCAAAACCGAAATGTATCCCCTTCAATGCTTGCATGGGTGAGACTTCGATATGCACCATCCTTTGCGGCGTAGGCATGAATACCAGCCTCGACCGCCCTGAAATCGTTCCCGGTTGCCAGTACCACCGCGTCGATCCCGTTCATGATCCCTTTGTTGTGGGTAACGGCTCGTTTGCGTTCTACCCCGGCAATATCGACAGCTCGAACAAATCGTTTTGCAAAATCCTTTCCATCTACTTTTTTTCCATCCAATTGTTTCAACTTACAGCTCACTTCGGCCCGCACACGACAATTCGGGACGTAGTTTGAAAGTATACTTAAAACTACTTCAGGGAACTGTTGACTCACCTGGAACGGTTCGTATTGCTCCACCTCGCTCTCAAAAATTTCGGCCATGCTCTCCAGACAACTGTTGATGAAATTGGCACCCATGGCATCCTTCGTTTCGAATGTGCAGTGTAATTGATAATAACCCGCTAATTTTTCGGTGCTGTTTTCCAGTTGTATCTCAAGTAAACCACCTCCCCGTTGCTTCATGTTCTTCTGAAGAGCTGCAATGCCTGTTATCAGTTTTGGTTTTACAAGGAGGAAAAATTGTTCCAGGTCTTCCGGTTTTCCGAAGTAATTGATATGGATCTGCCCGTTCTTTTCGGTGTTGATGACTTCGGCTTTGAAGCCACCTCGATCCGACCAGAATTTTGCCGCGTTGCTGGCCGCCGCCACTACCGAACTCTCCTCGATCACCATGGGAATAGCATAAAATTTACCATTGATCAGGAAGTTGGGCGCGATTCCGAAGGGTAAATAGTAATTGCTTAATGTATTCTCTACGAAATCATCATGCAGCCTTTGCAGTGCCGTATCGGAATTCCAATAGCGTTCCAGGGTCTGTTTGGCGATCGGGTCGTTTTGAAGATAATTTTCGACCAGCCATTGGATCTTTTCCTGCTTATTTTTTTTTGAAAATCCGGAAACGGGACTCGTCATTACATGCCTATTTTTAAAAAAACAAAGATAAGGAATCTTGCAAAGTGATTTATGGCGAAGTTGCTAACAAAATCGAGGTATTTAACAGAATTTCGCATGAATTTTGGTTAAAATTTAGTAAACTTGGCGTACCAAAATTTAACAATTCGAAATGAGTCATGTCTATTTATTTGCTATCCTTCAAAATTTTTCATGGCCAGTTCAATCTGCCCTCTAAATATTTCAAGATAGAATAGATGAAAAGATTATTCCCTCTCACTGTGCTGTCGTTGTTCATAACGACTTTCTCGATTCTTTCAGCACAGCAGAATACCATTAGCTTAGAAGAGATCTGGAATGGCGATTTCCGCACAGAACGTTTGGACGTTTTACGTTCACTAAAAAATGGAAAAGAATACAGTGTTCTCAATTACAATCGTACCCAGAGAGCTTCTACCATCGATGTATACGACTACAAAACCGGCGAAAAAGTGCGCACCCTATTGAATAGTTCTGCGCTGGAAGAGGTTCCCTATATCATCTCCTACGAATTCAGTGAAGATGAGTCCAAGATCCTCATTTCAACCCAACTAGATCAAATTTTCCGTCGCTCGGCTTTGGGTACGTACTATGTCTATGATGTGAAAGCAGGATCGTTGAATTTGCTTTACGAACACAAGGTACAGGAACCCACGTTCAGCTCCGATGGCAGCAAAGTAGCTTTTGGTTATATGAATAACCTGTATTATAAGGATCTCAAAACAGAGAAAGTCACTCAAGTTACTACCGATGGGGTCCCGAATAAGATCATAAATGGGATCACAGATTGGGTTTATGAAGAAGAATTTGCCTTTGTCCGAGCCTTCGATTGGAGCAAGGACGGGACCCATCTGGCATTCATTCGTTTCGATGAGACCAATGTTCCCGAGTTTTCTATGGATGTCTACGGAAAAGATCTCTATCAAACTCAAACCGTCTTCAAATATCCCAAGGCTGGGGAGGAGAATGCCAAAGTATCACTTCATTTGTATGGTTTAGCACAAGGAGATACACGACAAGTGGATGTTTCGAAGTTCAACAGTTACTACATTCCCAGACTTAAATGGACCAACGATCCGAATATTCTGAGTGTTCAATTGACGAACCGACATCAGAATACGATCGATCTGGTATTTGTAGATGCTAAAAAGAATACTTCCGAATTGATCCTTCAGGAAAAGGATGATGCCTATGTAGACGTGACCGATAACCTTACTTTTCTGAATGATAACAGTTTTATCTGGACCAGCGAAAAAGACGGTTGGAATCACATTTATCATTACGACCGAAAGGGGAAGTTAATCAACCAGGTGACCAAAGGTAAATGGGAGGTGACCAACTATTATGGATTCGATCCGAAAACTGGCAGAATTTATTACCAGAGCACCGAGAACGGGAGTATCAATCGCGATATCTATTCCATCACCAATACCGGAAAGAATAAGGTTCGGCTTAGCCAGGGAAAAGGATCGAATTCTGCTTCCTTCAGTGCAAATTACACCTACTTCATTAATACATTCTCAAATACCGACACCCCTTTTGAATTCACTTTGCATAATGGAGCAACCGGTACTCAAATACGAGAGATCAAGAACAACAACAGTTTGAAGGAGAAATTGGCCAGTTATAATTTGTCTCCGAAAGAGTTCTCCACGATCGATATCAATGGCGAAGAACTGAATATGTATGTGATCAAGCCTATGAATTTCGACCCAAATAAACAATATCCTGTACTCATGTATCAGTACTCCGGGCCAGGATCGCAACAAGTTGCTAATCGCTGGAATGGGTCCAACGATTATTGGCATCAAATGCTCGCCCAGCAGGGAATTATGATCGTGTGTGTGGATGGCAGAGGAACCGGACTGAAAGGACGTGATTTCAAGAAAATGACTCAAAAAGAATTGGGCAAGTACGAGGTGGAAGATCAGATCGCTGCAGCGCAGAAGCTGGGAGAGTTACCATATGTGGATGCCTCTCGAATTGGCATTTGGGGATGGAGCTACGGCGGCTTTATGTCCAGCAATTGCCTGTTCCAGGGAGCCGATACCTTTTCTATGGCCATTGCGGTAGCGCCTGTAAGCAGTTGGCGGTTCTACGATACAATCTATACCGAACGCTATATGCAAACCCCCCAGGAGAACCCCGAAGGTTACGATACCAATTCTCCCATCAACCATGTGGATAAAATGAAAGGGGACTTTATGCTGGTTCATGGCAGTGCCGATGACAATGTCCATGTTCAAAATACAATGCGTCTGGTAGAGGCTTTAGTACAAGCCAATAAAGACTTCGAATGGTCGATCTATCCCGATAAGAATCATGGCATCTATGGTGGTAATACGCGCCTGCATTTATATAATAAGATGACGAAATTCGTTCATGAATCTTTAGGGAAGCCTGAGCCAACACTTACAGAAATAAAAAATTAATCAACTAATTAATCAATAACTAATATTTCAATTTATGTCGACTTCAATACAGCATAATCCTAAAGAACTATTTGGACATCCGGTAGGGCTTTACGTTCTATTTTTTACTGAAATGTGGGAGCGCTTTTCCTACTACGGAATGCGCGCGATCCTCGTACTATATTTGGTAGCGGAGACGGCTGGAGATAACGCCGGGTTGGGCTGGTCGAACGGAGAGGCACTCGCCTTGTATGGCTGGTATACCATGCTTGTTTATGTGGCTTCCATACCAGGTGGGATCATAGCCGACAAACTATTAGGACAACGGAAATCGGTGTTGTTGGGCGGTATTCTGCTGGTAATGGGACATAGTATCCTGGCCGTAGAAGAAATGTGGGCATTTTACAGTGGTTTAGGATTAATTATCGCAGGTGTAGGGATGCTAAAGCCAAATATTTCAACCATGGTAGGTGGACTGTATAAGCAGGGTGATATTCGCCGGGATAAAGGATTCACCATCTTCTATATTGGGATTAATATTGGCGCCTTTCTGTCAAGTTTAATTGTTGGTTATGTAGGTGAAGTTCACGGTTGGCACTATGGTTTTGGTTTAGCTGGAATAGGAATGGCATTAGGCCTTATTCAATATCTGGCAGGACAAAAACATTTAAAACATGTTGGAAACTACATTGGGACTTCCGCAGTTGCAGAAGAGAAAGAAGCTGCGAAACGGCCTCTCACAAAAATTGAAAAAGACAGGATCGTGGTTTTGTTCATTTCTTTTATCCTGGTGATCGTCTTTTGGGGTGCTTTCGAGCAGGCCGGTGGTTTGATGAACATCTATGCAAAGGAAAATACAAATCGAATGTTGTTGGGTTGGGAGATTCCTGCTTCGTGGTTCCAGTCTTTGAATGCCATGTTTATAATATTCCTTGGTACTTCGGTCGCGGCCTACTGGGCTAAGCGAAAACTCAAAGGAAAATTATCCACGTCCCTCTTTAAGATGATCATTGGACTCATCATAATGGGTACCGGCTTCTTCTTCATGTCGGCTGCATCAGCCCAGTTTGAAAGTACAGGAGCCTCTGCCATGTATTGGCTGGTATTGGCTTATTTATTCCATACGATAGGGGAACTATGTATTTCCCCCGTTGCCTTGTCATACATAACGAAACTGGCTCCGCTGAAATATGCCTCTATCATGATGGGCGTTTATTTTGCAATGACCGGATTTGGAAACAAATTGGCGGGATTACTTGGCGAGGCATCTGAAAAATTAGGGGAGTTTACCATTTTTACGGGAATAGCCGGTTTCTGTGTGGTCTTCGGACTCTTGGTCCTGGCTTTCAGAAAGAAATTGGAGGCATTAACCCATGGAGCAGAAGACAATGAACGGGAAATGCGTTATGATGAAACAGAAGGCTTTGAATTAGCCGATAATCAATAAAAAATTGAAAAGCCTTTCCCTGAGCGACGGAAAGGCTTTTTTATGGCCATACTTCAACTAAAACCAATACTATGAATACCGACATCGATACTATGTTTAAGGACAAAGTCCTGGGCCATCCTGCCGGGCTGTTTGTACTCTTTTTTACCGAAATGTGGGAACGTTTTTCTTACTACGGAATGCGTGCCATTTTGGTCATTTTCTTAACAGGTTCCATCCTTGGGGATAACCCGGGTTGGGAATGGTCTACTCCGGCCGCTTTGTCATTGTTGGGAACTTACGCCATGCTGGTTTACCTCACTCCTTTATTGGGTGGGTGGCTTGCCGACAATAAAATTGGTTACCGAATGGCAGTGGTTATAGGTGCCTTACTCATGACCCTGGGACATGCGTCTATGGCCGTGGAAACCCCAACTTTCCTTTATATTGGAATTTCGCTGCTCATTCTAGGTAACGGATTTTTTAAACCCAATATGACCTCCATAATATCCAAAATGTATGAAGGCCACGACGAGAAAAAAGACGGGGCTTATAACATTTTCTATATGGGGGTAAACGCAGGTGCCTTCCTTGGAATTATGCTTTGTGGCTGGGTTGGTGAAAAAATAGGATGGAGTTATGGATTCGGATTAGCAGGAATTTTCATGTTGCTGGGGATGCTCCAGTTTTACTTTGCCCAAAGGTTATTTGGCAATATAGGTGATAAGCCACCTAAATCTCAAAAAGCCGATAACGCCTTGAAAGCGGAGCAGGACGGGGTGAAATTGAATCATTTCCGAGTTTTAGACATGGCCCTTATAGGTGTTTTTACCGTATCGGCGCTTATCTTTATCATCAACGATCCACTGAGTAAAATTGGCGACATTCAAACGCTGAACTTTACCGTCGCAGGAATGACAGATTCCTTGTTTTTTGCACTGCTATCGGCTGTTTCTTTTGTTTTACTCCTAGTCATTCGATTACCCAGG
Organism: Flavobacteriaceae bacterium; assembly: GCA_013043825.1. Taxonomy (GTDB): domain Bacteria; phylum Bacteroidota; class Bacteroidia; order Flavobacteriales; family Flavobacteriaceae; genus Aureisphaera. Next base: position 9,956 of record JABDNM010000076.1, on the reverse strand, counting down.
TATCAACGAATTGAGCGAGACAAAATGATCGCCTTTGCCATATTTTGCATCTTTACCATCTTTTTCTGGGCTGCTTTTGAACAAGCTGCGGGCTCCTTACCCCTTTACACCCGGGATTTCACAAACCGATTTCTGGACGGCAGCGCAGCCATGGGCTTTAAGATTGTAGATTTGATAGTCACCGTGGTTCCACTGGTTATTATTACCTATGTGCTGTTGAGCTTGTTCCGAAAGACATTCAATCGAATTGGATTGTCGAATATCATTCTGGGAACAAGTTTTGCCATCATCTGGGCAATCGTGATCTATAAATTGGTCATCGAATTTCAATCAACAGAAACAGAAGTTCCCGTCACCTGGTTTGCTATCCTGAACTCATTATTTATCATCATGTTTGCTCCGCTTTTCACCAAATGGTGGGACAGCAGGTACAATCCACCGGCGTCGGTAAAATACTTCCTTGGGCTGGCGCTTTTGGGGATAGGTTTTGCCTTCCTGGCATTTGGTGCCAGAAATGTTGAGGCAGGGGCAGACAGTGCCAGCTTGAGCATGGCATGGCTGGTTTTCGCTTATTTGTTCCATACCCTGGGTGAACTTTGTCTCTCACCAATGGGATTATCGTATTTGAGTAAGCTGATCCCAGTACGGATGATCGCCTTTATGTTTGGCGTTTACTATCTGGCCATCGCTATTGGAAATAAATTGGCCCACTATGTTGGTGGCGATATCGAAAGAATTACGACAGAATACAGTTTATCAACGTTCTTCCTAATTTTTACATTGATTCCAATAGGACTAGGATTGGTCGCTTTACTATTGCATCCTTTGCTCAAACGATTGATGCACGGGGTACGTTAAAAACAATACTTCCAGCCAAAAAACGTTCCCATTGTGGAACGTTTTTTGTTATATTACGTCAAAATAGCAAACTGAAACATGAAATATATACTACTCTTAACCGCTTTATTTTCTCTCCACATGGCTTCGGCTCAGGGGGTGAAATGGATGTCGATGGAAGATGCTCTGGCGGCACAAGCCGAAAATCCTAAGAAGATTTTTGTAGATATGTATACAAAATGGTGTGGTCCATGTAAATTATTAGACCGAAATACATTCAGTAACCCAGACGTAGCCAAGTTTATAAACACCAACTTCTATCCCGTGAAATTCAATGCTGAAGGAGATGATACCATTCAGTACAAGGAGTTTACGTTCAGAAACCCAGGATATGATCCCGCCAAAGCCGCTCGGCGGAATACTTCCCATCAATTTACCGATTATATGGGTGTAACAGCTTATCCCACGGTTTTGTTTCTGGACGAAGATGCAAACCTGATCAATCGGGTGAAGGGTTATAAAACTCCGCAACAAATGGAGTTGTATTTGAAACTCTTCGGGACGGATCTTTGGAAGGAGATCAAGACTCAAGAGCGCTTTGATGAATATTTCGCGAATTTTAAACCTGAATTCCGAAGTTAAATTACCCCAAACCTGCAATAATCCCCAGCTATGAAACAGCTCATATTTATAATCACGCTACTATTTGTTGGATCGACATTCGCCCAGAAAGTGAACTGGATGACGATGGATGAGGCACTTGCCGCTCAACAGGTAGTTCCAAAAAAGATAATAATGGATGTGTACACCGTTTGGTGTGGCCCCTGTAAACTTATGGATAGGGAGACTTTTGGGAATAAAAAAGTAGCCAGGTTCATCAACGAAAATTATTATCCTGTGAAGTTCAATGCCGAAGGCCCGGAGGAGATCACCTACGATGGATTCACCTATACCAATCCAAACTATCAGCCAGAGAGAAGAGGCCGCAATGCCACTCATTTCTTTGCAGATGCATTGCGTTTGCAGGGATATCCCAGTATCGTGTTCTTCGAAGATAACGGGAAGTTGATCCAGTCTATACCCGGCTTCCGAAGCCCCAAAGAGATCGAGATCTATTTGAAGATGATCGCCAATGATGATTATAAGGAATTGGTGACCGTTGAGGCCTGGGAGACCTATCAGAAGAAATTCAAAGGGACATTCTAGTTACAGAAAGTTCTTTCCATATAAAGGCCCCCTCTTCCGAAGTATCGTGAAGAGGGATTTTTCTTTTAATGCAAGTCTTCTTCCATCGATCGATGAAGGATTTGTAATTGCTGCCATCTGCGATCACAAGCTGGGGTTGCGTCTGCTCTAAAAGACGTTCCAGATGTACTTTCGGGCTGTAAGTTAGCCAGAGAATATCCATTTTTTCCCCGGGATAGACCGGCAGGCTGTCCAATCTCAAAACCCGTTTGCCATGATAATTGAAAACCTGAGGAATTGCTTCCGAAGAAAACTTTACTACTCGCTTTGCAATGCAATAATCTTTCAAGGGAAATTTGTTCAGAACAGCCGACGAATCATCGTTGAAAATGAGTAATTCCCGCTCCCGTGAATAGGTCATCAGCGACTCTTTATAACGGTTAAAAATAACTAGTTCCCCCGTTTTTAGGCGATGCTCTGCCTCAATCTGGACTAGTATGAACGGCAAGGTACTCGCAATTAATCTCACAATACCGGACGATTTCGGATGTTTCAGAAAGGAGATGGTAAAATAAATTAATACGTAAAGTGCGATCACTTCAGCTATCGACAGGGAAATATTATTTATCACAAATTCCTCCTGCCCTGCGACCCATTGAATGAAATCGTTCAGCAACTTGATCAAAAAATTATACAGTATTGCCAACGGTTCAGGAACGGTATATGTTACAGCAAAAACTACTACCAAAAGTCCTATTCCCAAAAGTATCGAGAGGAACGGTAGGATCACCAGGTTGGTTATAAAAAAGAGTCCCGGGAATTGATGGAAGTAAAAGAGGCTAAGCGGCAAAATACCCAATTGAGCTGCTATAGTAACTGTGGTAATACTCCAAAACAACCGATCGAGGTAGAACCTGGGGCGATACCATGAATAGAGCATGGGTTGTATCCATAGAATACCCAATACAGCGAGATAACTTAGTTGAAAACCTACATGGAATAACCAATTGGGATTCCATAACAATAAAACAAAAAACGATAAAAACAAGGTGTTGTAGCTATTCGTTGGGCGTTGAAACATGCTCGCGAAAGAGAAAAAAGAGAACATAGTTACCGCCCGAACTACAGAAGGGGAGAGCCCGGCAAGTATGGCAAAGGACCACAACAAGAGCACTACTACAAGCGCTATAACTATTTTACCCCAGGGGAAATAGCGTAAAAATGAAAATACCCCGGAGAAGAGTATAAACAGGATTCCCACATGCAAACCTGAAACCGCTAATATGTGTAATGCTCCGGCAGCGGCATAGTTGGCGCGCAGTTCCTTGCTAATATCATTTCGCTGCCCCAATATGAGTGCCTGGATGATCGCCCGCTGATCGCTGTCAATGCTGGAGTTGGCCAATCGTTGAATGATATGGCCTCTTATGTGTTCTGCTATTCCCTTCAGGCTGGAACTGCCCTTGGCATGGTGGATGACCTGGTCCCATGCTGCCCTTGTTTCATAGCCTACTCCCTGATAATACAAATAGCTCTTATAATCGAACTGATAGGGATTGAGCGGCGCTTTCAATTTCTGGATTTTGGCTAAGAGATTTAACTGCTGATCAACGAACAAGGTAGTTGAGCCCTCCTCCTTTCTTAGCTGAAGAAGGACCAACCCGTTCGTATGCTGTCCATCCAACTGCTGGACTTCGGCAAAATATTTATCATAATAGGAGGACGGCCTAAGTATTTCTTTGATCTTGACAACCAGCACATTTGTTTTATTTTCAGAAACGCAATTCCCATAATACGGCGTGTGCAATCCAGGCATGTGCAAGCTGTAATTCAGCATACCCATAAAAAAGAAAGTGAGGTAAACCAATAACCCGAAAAACCATCCCTGCAAAAGTCGGCGGCGCTCAGCGACCCAAACCAAGCAAAGGGATACTATAACAAGTCCAAAACAGAAAAGAACATATCGAAATTGTAAAGCGATGTAATGTGCCGCAAAAATCCCCAGTGCCAGGCATACCGACAACCTTACAATAATAAAGTTGATGAATTTCATAGGTGTTCAGTTTATCTCGTTGTAGATCAACTGAACGGGAGGAGTATAAAATTAAGGAATTAAATTACACGCCGAACTTCCACAAAGGCGTTTTTCCAATAATCTTCATTTAGGGAGGACACGATCACACCACGGGAGGAGGTAGAATGTATAAATTTGATCTCACCATTTCTTTCTTCCACCACCAGCCCAACATGATTGATGACTCGACGGTTTTTATTGGTTTGGAAGAAAACAAGATCACCTTCCGCGATTTCGTTGAGGGTGATTCGCACCCCTTTCTTAGCCATTTCACGGGAAACTCGCGGCAGAGCGATATCCTCTTCCATGAAGCATACATAGACCAGCCCCGAGCAATCCATTCCTCTCTTATCGGTACCGCCATATTTATATCGTGTGCCTTCAAATGATTTGGCATAGTCTACAACTTTTGAGATCCTCTTGGTAGCCGCATACGAAGTTGAACTTCCAAGTACGACTGTTTTGGTGGGTTTTCTGGACGAGCCACAAGAAGTAAGCAGGACTGAAATTAAGAGTAGCAGGTAGATTCGTTTCATGGGATGAAAACGGATTTGGTTCTGCTAAAATTATAAAATTTTTTGAACTTTGAATGAATCACCTTACAATGTAGTGGGATTTAACCTGTTAAAACCAGCAAGGTCATTATTGTACCGGCATGATTGTATCTACAATATGCTGGGCTGTTTTAGCGCTGGCTCCTCGTCCACCCAGTTCATTCTCCAGGTCGTAGTAGTCCAGGAACAGGACCGCTCTTTGATAGTCGTCCAGGATCTTGCTGAGTTCTTCCTTAAGCCGTTTGGTATTGAACTCGCTCTGGATCAATTCTGTAACGGCGGGTTTATTAAGTATAAGGTTTACCAGGGAAATATATTTTAAATGAATCACTCTTTTTGCGATTTCATAGGATATCCTACTTCCTTTATAACAAACCACTTGGGGAACTTTAAACAGGGCAGTTTCAAGGGTAGCCGTTCCTGAAGTTACAAGAGCAGCCGTTGAGACACTTAGCAAATCGTAGGTTTTATTCTGAAGGAACTTAACGTTTTGATCCTGGATAAACCGGGTGTAAAAGGATTCATCCAATCCGGGGGCACCTGCGATAACAAATTGATGTTGGGGAAAGTGGGAAGTTATCGACAACATAACTTTTAATATCTTCGAGATCTCCTGTTTCCTGCTACCGGGGAGTAACGCGATGATAGGCCTTTCATCCAACCCGTAAAAGCTCCGGAACTCATCCGGATGAATTTGATCCCTTGTTACGATGGCATCGATCAATGGGTGCCCGACGAATTCTACAGGAAATTGATGGCCTTTTTCATAAAAAGTTTTTTCAAAAGGAAGGATCACGTACATGGCATCAATATCTCGCTTGATAGCCTTGATGCGTCCTTCTTTCCAGGCCCAGATCTGTGGTGAGATATAGTAATGGTTGGCCAGGCCGTTTCGTTTAGCCCATTTGGCGATACGAAGATTAAAACCGGGATAATCGATATAGATAATCACATCGGGTTCAAATTCGAGGATGTCTTTTTTACAGAAGGCAATATTGTTCAGGATCGTGCGCAAGTTCGTGATCACTTCAGCAAAACCCATAAAAGCAAGATCTTTGTAATGCTTCACAAGCGTACCACCTTCGGCCTGCATTAGGTCACCACCCCAAAATCGGAAATGTGCATCCCCGTCCCGCGCCTTCAGCTGAGACATCAAATTGGCTCCGTGCAGATCACCAGAAGCTTCACCCGCGATTAGATAATATTTCATACTATAAAAAGTAGATCAGGTAGGTAGTGATGGCCGCACCAAAGGTGGCAAGCAACACGCCCCGAGCCCTGTATTCTCGATTGATCCTCAAAAACCCAAAAAAGGCCGCTAAATTCGGCAGAGCGCCTAAAGAAATGAGCATCCAAAGATTCCCCGAATTTTTATATAGGTTGAAGGTTTCTTCAATTCCTTGTCCTTTGATAGATGCAAGAATAAAGGTACAAATGGCAATTCCAAGACTGTTACAAATGAGACCCACCAGGAACCCGATCAATATTTCTTTCTTGACGTTCACAGATCCCAGGTATTTATGTCTTTTATTGCATGGTGTGCGGTAAGGTCGAATTGCACCGGAACGATAGATACAAAACCATGTTTCAATGCCCATTCATCGGTGTCTTCTCCCTTATCCTCATTGACAAAATCACCTGTCAACCAATAATAGTCCCTTCCTAAAGGATTGGTTCGCTTATCAAAATTTTCGATCCAGTGTGCATTCGCCTGTCTACAGACTTTCATACCCTTGATTCCGGAGGCATTTTGCTTTGGAAAGTTGACATTCAACACCACACCTTTGGGCATGCCATGGTTCAGCGCTTGTATAGCCAGGGTTTTCACATAACTTTTCACATGACTGAAATCGGCTTCCAAGGAATAATCCAACAGGGAGAAACCAATAGACGGGATCCCAACGGTTCCAGCCTCTACGGCTGCGCTCATGGTCCCACTGTAAATGACGTTGATGGATGAATTACTCCCGTGATTGATTCCACTAACACAAAGATCGGGTTTGCGCTTCAATAGTTCGTTGGTGGCCAGTTTCACACAATCCACAGGAGTCCCACTACAACTGTATTCTTTTTGCGGAGCATCCGGGTCCACAATGATCCTATCCACATAGAGTGTCTCGTTGACTGTTATAGCGTGCCCCATTCCACTTTGTGGAGAATCTGGAGCAACCACCCACACCTCACCAATTTCGTTCATCACTTCGATTAGGGTACGTATTCCAGGGGCCGTAATTCCGTCGTCATTGGTTACCAGGATAAGCGGTCGGTCTTTGTTCATGTAATAATTTTGGTTCAAACAAAAATACAATTATTAACTTCCAAATCACAACGATCGATCCAATGCAATTTGAGAAGTAATAAAGACAAATTAAGCCCGTTTTGTATGAGATACGATTCCTAAAATAGCAAAGACATTAATTTCATCCCAGAGTGATTGTATTCGTTTAACAAAAAATTAGTACGCAGATGCACTATTGGCACGGTTTTTTATATATTTTAGGAGTCCAAAAAATGATGTTATGCGATTAATGAAAAAGAATTTGAAAATACTCTTATTGGCCGTGTTTGTGGCTGTTGCGTCCTGCAGCTTCACATCCAGGGAATTCAATGATCCGGATAAAGACAAATTGCTGGTCGATTTGATCACCTATGTGCTTGACAAAGGTCATTACGATCCCAAGGAGATGGATAATGTTTTCTCTGCCGGGGTTTACAAGGATTTTATCAATACCATGGATCCCTTGAAAAGATATTTCTTGGCTTCAGATCTAGAAGATTTCAGTGTATATGAAACCGAAATCGACGATCAGATCCGAAATAAAGACTTGTCCTTCTTTACTTTGGTCTACGAACGTTACTTACAACGACAAGAGGAATCTAAAAAGATCTACCGCTCAATTTTGAGTGAACCTTTCGATTATTCACAAGATGAGGTGATCGATGTGGATTATGACAAAATACCCTATGCCAGGAATAAAAAGGAATTGAAAGAGCGATGGAGAAAACAGTTGAAGTTTTCTGCCATTTCCAATTTGTATGATCTGGTTGATGAAAAAGAGACTACCGAAAAAAACAAGGCCGAGGCCTTGAGCAAGGGAGAGGACTTTGTTGAAAGTGAAAATGCAAAATTAAGCATGAAGGAAATGGAGGCCAAGTCCCGTGAAACATCGCTCACTTCTCTGGATGAGTATTATGAATTTGTGGAAGATCTTGAGCGCAAAGATTATTTTGCTCAATTTCTCAACGTGGTTGTTGAAGAATTCGATCCTCACACCAACTACTTCGCTCCGCCGGACCGAGATCGCTTCGATTTGCGTATGAGTGGGAAACTGGAAGGTATTGGTGCCAGACTTCAGAAGAAAAACGATTACATCAATGTAGTTGAGGTAATTAGTGGTGGCCCCGTTTGGCGAGGAGAACATTTGGAAGTGGGAGACGCCATTTTAAAGGTAAAACAGGAAGAAGAGGACGAACCGGTGAGCATTGTTGGTATGCGTGTAGATGATGCGGTAAAACTTATCAAGGGACCGAAAGGAACCAAAGTAACACTCACTGTCAAACGAGTGGATGGTAGCATAGAAGAAGAGACCATTACCCGCGATGTAGTGGAATTGGAGGAAACTTATGCTAAATCGACCCTAATTCAGAAAGAAGACAAGAGTTATGGACTCATCAACTTGCCGGCCTTTTATTTCGATATGAAAGATTACGGGGAGCGCAACGCTGCCAGTGATGTGAAGCAGGAAATTGAAAGCCTTAAAAAAGAAGGAATGGATGGCCTTGTACTCGACCTGAGAGGGAATGGAGGAGGTTCGTTAAAGACCGCGGTTGATATAGCCGGGTTATTCATCAAGGAAGGCCCTGTAGTACAAGTCGCGACCGGAGGGAACCGAAAAGAAGTGTTGAAAGATGAGGATGAATCCGTTGCATGGGATGGTCCTCTGGTGATACTGGTAAATGAATTATCGGCATCGGCCTCAGAGATACTTGCAGCTGCCATGCAGGATTATAAGCGGGGAATTATTATTGGAAGTGAACAGTCCTACGGAAAGGGAACGGTGCAGAATATGGTGGACCTCAATCAATGGTTACGCAAGAACGATATGGGTGATATGGGAGCCTTAAAGCTTACTACCCAAAAATTTTATCGTGTGAATGGAGGATCCACACAGTTGGAAGGTGTAAAAAGTGATGTGGTCATGCCAGACCGTTACAGCTATATAGAAATTGGAGAGCGGGATTACGACAATCCATTGCCCTACGATAAGATCTCACCGGCGAAGTTCGATGCTTGGGATGGATATATCGATTATGAAGGCACTATCTCCCGAAGCAAGGAACGCATGGCGAAAAGCGCCCAGCTGAATTTGATCGATGAGAATGCCAAATGGATCAAGAAAAGTCGCGATGAAAATATCGTCGACCTTAATTTTGACAAGTACTTGGCCGAGATCAAGCGAAGAAAACAGGAAACCAAGCGCTTCGACGCTATTGGCGACTACGATAACAAATTGAACTATCGTTCTTTGCCAAGTGAGGTGGCCTTGATGAAGCAGGATACCACGCTACGCGAAAAACGCAAACGATGGCACAAAAACCTGGCAGGCGACATTTACGTTGAAGAAGCCGTCAATGTGCTTCAGGACTTGAAATTAAACAATATTCGAAGAGGGAAAGTAGCCGAGATAAAAAATTAAATTAGCTACATTTACGATGTGAAAGCATCGTCCTCAAATTCATTGCCACAAAGCAATTCAAGCGCCAACCAAGGCGATGGTGGTTTAACGAAATTAGCGCTCCGAAAGTTCAAAAGGAACTTTTGGGGCGTTTTTAGTTTCTGTTTCCTGGTACTTTGTACCCTTATGGCCATTTTCGCTTATGCATTGGCTCCTGACAACTCCCAAAATGCCAATCAGATGCATTTATCCATCCACTCCAAACAACCTGGTTTCCAGGTGGAGATGCTTAAGATCCCCTCACAATTGGAGGAGCAAAGCGGGATTGCTGTATTTTTCTTCGGAAAGAAGAACACCGATACCGAATTGCCTATTTCTGGCTATACTCTCACCGAAACTGGCATCGAGATCGTTGAGTATACTCCCGATGGAACTTCGGGTCTGTCGAAAGAATACCAGCTTGAAATGTTTCCGGAGGCAAGCTCGGTAGATGAGATTCCTGCTCGATATCTAACTACAAAAAAATTCTTCCTCGGGACCGATAAATATGGCAGGGATTTGTTAAGCAGAATGCTGGTTGGTATTCGAATTTCGCTTGCCATTGGCTTTGTCGCGGTGTTCATTTCATTA
>JABDNM010000075.1 GCA_013043825.1 Flavobacteriaceae bacterium | reverse complement strand
TAGCCATCGTTATTTCTATCGAATTTAGAAACTAAAGCGGTAACTTTAAAATATTTTAGAGAAAAAATCGAAATTTAACATTCAGAATCATGCCATCCAACTCCCTCATTTACCTTCTTTTAAGCTTTTTTGTTTCAGCGAGTTGTGCCGATAAATCATCAGAAAATACAGGCTCTCCCGAAGAAAATAAGGAAGTTGAAAATGTTTCAATTGCATCATTGGAATATGAAATTCCCAGCTTGCTGGGAGAAGGTGCTTTTTGGAATCATAAAACACAGGAGCTATTTTGGGTCGATATTGAAGGTAAAAAATTTCATGTTTACGATCCCGGCACCGGCACCAACCGGTCTTTCCCTACCCCCACTCGAATAGGTACGGTGGTTCCTTATAAGCAAAACCAGGTCATCATCGCACTGGAAGATGGGATCTACTCCATCCATCCACGCTTTGGAACTATCGCGGAGTTTGCGGAAATTGAAAAGGACGCGACGATCAATCGTTTTAACGATGGGAAATGCGATCCCAATGGCAATTTATGGGTAGGTTCCATGAACCTGAAAGAAGATCGGGCGTCGGGTGCTGTTTATAAAATTTCTGAACAAGGTGAGGTCAGTAAAATGATTGAAGGGGTAACCATTTCTAATGGAATTGTCTGGACCCGGGATGGCTCCACTATGTATTATATCGATACCCCAACAGGAGCTATTCGGGCGTACGACTTCGATCCGGCTACTTCCACCATTTCCAATGCGAGGACAGCTGTGGCGGTCTCTCCGGCATTAGGATATCCTGACGGGATGGCTATCGACGCTGAAGATAAACTATGGGTGGGCTTGTGGAATGGAAACGCCGTGGCTCGATTCGACCCCTTAACGGGTAAACTGATTTCCCGGATAGAAGTTCCGGCACATAATGTGACAGCATGCGCCTTTGGAGGTCCCGACCTGGACAAACTTTATATAACTACGGCGAGTGTGGATATGACCAAAGCGGAAATGGAAAAATATCCATTGGCCGGCTCTATCTTTGTCGCCAATCCGGGTGTGAAAGGTGTTCCTTCAAAATTCTTCGGTAAAAATGAATAGAGCGATCATCATCATGGGAGTTAGTGGTTCGGGAAAGACCACCGTTGGCAAAAAATTGTCCAAATCACTTCGTATTCCATATTACGATGCAGATGATTTTCATTCTGAAGAAAATATTGAAAAAATGGCAAACGGAAATGCACTTACAGATACCGATCGCTGGCCATGGCTGGAAAAACTGAACAATGTAATGAAGGAGGCATTGAAAGAACATGCACTCATTTTAGCCTGCTCGGCCTTGAAGGAGGCGTACCGACAGCGTCTTACCGTGGGTATTTCGGTGAATTGGGTGTATCTTTCAGCAAGCTATGAGACGATCTATAAACGAATGAGCCAACGAAACCATTTTATGAAACCGCAAATGCTTCAATCCCAATTTGAAACCATGGAGCCTCCCTCCTACGGAATTCAATTGGATGCATCAAAACCCGTTGACGAACTCATTGAAGAACTCACCGAATATTTGAAATCGCATGAATAAGTCGGAAATTGGAATTGTAGGATTGGGAGTTATGGGACGCAGTTTAGCCAAAAATGTGGCGGGTAAAGGAATTTCCATTTCGGTTTACAACCGAACCACTTTCACAGAACAGGAAGTGGTGGCCGATTTTCTGAAAGCAAATCCATCCGAATTTATTCAGGGGTTTACACAGCTGGAGGAATTTTGCGAATCCCTCAGCACCCCCCGAAAAATTATACTCATGGTTAGTGCGGGATCGGCGGTAGATCATGTGATCAATCAGATAAAGCCTTTTCTTCAGGGAAAAGATATTCTTATCGATGGAGGCAACTCCCATTTTAAAGATACCCAGCGCAGGCTGTTGCAATTAAAGCACGAAAACATACATTACCTGGGATGCGGGGTTTCCGGCGGTGAACAAGGCGCTTTGCACGGCCCTTCCATGATGGTGGGCGGATCCCTCGCGGTCTACAGCCAGGTGGCTGATATCTTCGAACAAATCGCTGCCAAAGACACAACGAATTTGCCTTGTGTTACATTGGTTGGACCTAACGGCAGCGGGCACTTTGTAAAAACCGTCCACAACGGGATCGAGTATGCCGAGATGCAACTACTCGCTGAATGCTACGCATTCTTGGCCACATACTATTCCCATAACGAGATCGCCGCTATATTGAAGGAATGGAACAAGACGGCACTTGGCAGCTATTTACTTGAGATCACCCAGCAGATCCTCCTGAAAAAAGAAGGGGATGATTTTCTTCTGAATAAGATCCTCGACGTGGCAGGCGCCAAAGGCACTGGGAGTTGGGCAGCTCAATCTGCATTGGAATTGGGGGTTCCGGCAACCATGATCTTATCGGCGGTTGCTGCCAGGGCGATCTCCCAACAGAAAGAGAGACGTAAAAAGTGGTCGGAAGAAATGAAACCAAGCATCCAACAAGATAAGATAGACCCGGACATGCTGCGGCAAGCGTATCAATTTGCGCGGCTCATCAATCACCACCAGGGGTTTGAGTTGATTCAAACCGCCTCTGAATCCTATAGTTGGGATGTTAACCTGAGTGAATTGGCTCGAATCTGGACCCATGGATGCATCATCAAGTCTAAATTGATGGAAAAACTGGTCACTATTTTGGATGAAGAAGAATCTATTCTTCAACACTCTTCAGTGTTAAGGGACTGGAAAAAAGGGGAAAACGCGCTGCATATTATATTGAACCAGGCATTTAGTTTAAGTATTGCTATTCCTTGTATATCAAGTTCATACAATTATTTCATATCAATGACCACCCATGAATCTCCCGCAAATCTTCTTCAGGCACAGCGGGATTTCTTCGGGGCACATGGCTATCGGCGTACAGACCATGCCGATGATACGCTGTTCAGCACAAAATGGAATTTAGATGGATAGTATTTTACTCGTCGCGATAGGTGCCGGGATAGCCGTCCTGCTTATTTTAATTCTGAAATTCAGGATCCAGGCTTTTATCTCCCTGCTTATCGCCAGCATTGTTGTAGGTATCATTGCAGGGATGGAGCCCTACGCTATTATCGAGACCATTCAGCAAGGAATGGGAAGCACCTTGGGTTTTGTAGCGGTCGTAGTAGGCCTCGGGGCGATGTTCGGGGCTATTTTGGAACATTCTGGAGGCGCCGAGGCAGTAGCGGGATTCCTGCTAAAACGTTTTAAGGAAAAAGGCACCTCCTGGGCATTGATGATCACTGGTTTTCTAATTGCGATACCTGTCTTTTTCGATGTGGCTTTTATCATCCTGGTTCCTATGATCTATTCCATACAGCGAAAATCGGGTAAATCCCTCCTGCTCTATGGAATCCCGCTACTGGCCGGGCTCGCTATTACCCATGCATTCATCCCTCCTACTCCCGGGCCGGTTGCTGTGGCAGATATCCTGGGTGCCGACCTGGGTTGGGTGATCGTTTTTGGGTTTATCGTGGGAATACCCACTGCGGTGGTAAGCGGACCCTTGTTTGCAAAATATATCGCTAAACGTATTCATATCAACGCCCCGGAATTGATCGAGGCGGCCCAAAGGGAGAATCCAAATAGGCCTTCCGTAGGTATGATCTTTGCCATAATTGGTCTGCCTATTTTGCTCATTGTTTGTAACACAGTATTCAACAGTCCCTTGGGCGAATCCTGGGTTTCCAATTCAGTAAAAAACTGGATGAAAATGATAGGTCATCCTTTTGCAGCGTTGATCCTGGCAAATTTAATCGCATGGTATTTGCTGGGAATTCGTCGTGGAACGACCCGAAAGGTCTTGCAAACACTCACTGAAAAGTCGCTGGGACCGGCCGGGATCATTATTCTGCTAACCGGCGCTGGAGGCGTTTTCAAGCAGATGCTCATCGAAACCGGAGCCGGAGACCAAATGGCAGTTTATTTTTCTGAAATGGGCTTGAGTACACTGATCTTCGCCTTTATCGTCGCAGCCCTGGTGCGTATGCTGCAGGGATCTGCAACAGTTGCCATGATTACAGCCGCTGGTGTTACTGCTCCCCTGCTGTTGGGAACTACCGGAGAATTTGAGAAAGCCCTGCTGGTGATCGCGATCGCCGCAGGAGCCTCGATCTTATCACACGTGAATGACAGTGGTTTCTGGCTGGTGAGTAAGTACCTGGGGCTAACTGAAAAGCAGACTTTTCGAAGTTGGACGATGATGACCACAATTCTTGCGTTGGTTGGAATTACCACAGTGGGCCTTCTTTCTCTGTTTCTTTAGGATTTAAGGATATTCAATAAGGCCTGCAATCGATGCTCACTCTTGATGATATAATATCTTACAAAACACGACACCATTCACATTCTGTACCTGTAAAACGGTTGCGACCTCATCTTGTTTAATAATATGCTCGGAGTCAACATCACCTCCTACAAGGCTGGAATTAACAACATTATCCATTAACGAAATGATGTATTGCCCTACTTCAGGTGTATTGGTCTCATCGTCGAATCCGCCTTTATAGATTTGAAAATAATTTTCTTTATCTCCATCTGAAGTTTCAGAGTATTGAACAACGCCTTCAGCATTGTAAAGTGAATCGATATAAATGCCCGCTTCCTCTAAAAAGATTCCTCCTTCGGAGTATTTTGCCATATAATCCAGGTAACCCTTGATTGTATGAATGGATTGGGCATTTGCCCATGCTTCTTCCTCGGTAGCTGCTCCTTCTATCATATCAACGACGAAATCGTCTGATGAATCTTCAAAATTTATAATGTCGGCGACATACAAAGCCCCAAGTATGATGATAATAGCCCCACCGAGAATTAGAAGTTTTTTTCTTGAACTTGAAACCGATGGTTTCGGACTCATCTTGGCAGATTCATTTGCTTGAGAAGGAGTTGAAACCGTATCTTTTGGCCGCTGTTGATCGGTCGTTAAATTAAGGGGGGCCTTTTCCCCCAATCCTAAGGCCTCTGTTAATGTTTCCATTCCCTTTTCATGGGATTCAGCGAAATCGGCAAACTGAAGGCGTCTCAACCGAAATGGAATTTCACATTCCTCCATCAGGACAGGGACCACCTGTTTTCCTTCTTCCAGCGCATAGGAAACTTCGTCCATGACGTTATCAGACGCTACAGAAGTTTTTGATAAGATCACTAAGAGGGTTTTTGATGATCGCAACGCGTCCTCAATCGATTTGTCCCAACGTGTTCCGGGCTTGATATCCAATTGATCGAGCCATACTTCCGCCCCTGCGGTGCGGAGCTCTTTGGCGAGATTTAAAACAAATTCGGAATTCTCTCTGGAATAACTAAAGAATATCTTTTCTGACGACATATTTATACTAAGTTTATTTAGTAAGCAATTTTTACAATCACATTATTACTTGACGGATTGATGATCTCCAGTACTAACACCTTGTCATCTGCCTTTACTGTCTGGGAATTTCGATAATTTGTAGCCTCATCCCGATATGTAAATCGCGTCTGTGTTGTAAGCAAAATATCGCCCACCTTAGGCACACCGTTTTGAGATATTTCTTCTCCACAACACAACAAGTCGAAGATGCGATCATTGCTCATTTTGCCATCATTATTTTTTCCATTGAACAGATATCCTACCTCGGCGATCTGATCTACCATCTTTAACGCTTCTTCCCTGTGAAGTCCAATAACCTCCTCATTCATATAATAATCGAGGTAACCAGTCACCGATTTGGTTCCCAATGCTGTATTCCAAGCCAAGTTGTCGGCTTCGATATTAGCCCTATTATTATCGATCTTAGCAATACTATCGTTGGCATTGGGAACATAGCGTCCCTGGGGATAATCCCGCAAATACATGTTGTAGGCAGTTTTGTCGCCTACGTCTGTAGTTGCTCTCCAACTCTCATCTTCTTGAGCGATTAGCTCTTGCTCCGTTCGTTTGTTTAGACTGTCGTTCACTCGAAGTGCGAACTTCCCTTGAGAATAGGTTGATAAATAATTTTGATAGGCTTCTCTAGTATCCGCCTCCAACGCGGCCTCAAAGGCAATTTTGTCTTCATCCTTCATAAGTTTCGGGACCTGCCAGATGCCCAAAGCCACAATAGCCAAACCGGCTACGATCATGACAGGTACTTTCCAGTTCTTGGGTTTGTTGGCCTTTCTACGCTTTCTAGCTTCTGCCTGTGTCTCTCCGTGGGGTTTTACTCCATTCCGAAGATCCACCATGTCCATCAAAGCTTCAGTAGCGGCACCGCCGGTATATTCACAACTTAATTTCTTTGCTATCTTCCTGTTTACGTTGAGGGCTTTGGACAACATATCGATTCCTTCCTCATAAGACTTGGTAAAATCGGTAAATTGAAATCTGCGAAGTCTAAATGGAATATCACATTGCTCCAGGAGAATAGGTACAACCCCTTTTCCTTCTTCAATTGCATAGGAAACTTCATCCATAACATTTTGAGATGAAACAGAGGTTTTAGTAAATACCAATAGTACCTTCTCGGCATTATTTAGAGCGGCTTCGATCGAATCATCCCAACGAGCACCGGGCTCGATATCCATAGAATCTAGCCACACGCTTACCCCGGCTTCTTTCAAGGCTTTGGCCAAGCATTCTACGAATTCCGCGTCATCTCTTGAATAACTAAAGAAAATCGGGTTTTCTGACATGCAATTAATTTTAGGGAGTTGTTAAAGTATATGTTTTTCTAAATATTTCCTGGTCACAGGGATACACTTCGCCATCTACACCCACCATGAGCCAATCTCCCTTTTTGCCCCGCAAGGTGCCCTCCATGGTCTCCACCTCAAAGGGTTCGTCTATTTGCACACACTTTACTGGAATTGGCTTCTTAGTGGCTGTTTTGAAATCCAGTGCAGGTAAGTTTTGGGAGCTGAACTTCAACATAATTCGTATCTAATTCTGAAAAAAGTTACGATAAAAATTTCGTTTTTAGGAATTTGATAAATGGCTCTTCTTCATTTTCAGTATTCATCAAGCTAGTGTACGCACCGTAGGCGTTGGTGTGGATCGAAATCTTTTCCCGAATTCCGGCCATCTCAGCAGCTTCTTCGTATAGTTTTCTTGCTTCCTCCATTTTCCCCAGATACATATTGGCTTCCGCCAGGGTAGCTCGTTTCCACAGACTATCAAAAGGATCTTCGGTGGCCGCTTTTAAGGCTTGCTGGGCGTATTCACGCATCGTTTGTTTGTCTTCTTCAACGATCAGGTTGAGAAAGGCCAGATTTATCGCGTGATAATAGATCTGTTCGTTATTCTCTTGCTCTTCAGACAGCTCCAACCCTTTTTCGTAGTATGCTATCGCTTTCTCACCTTCGGAAGTATCCATGGTAGAGAGGTACCTGCGTTTGTGCCTTCCGCCAAGTATTCCCATGAGATCCGAGTTCTTTTGAGCCAGTGGGTGCGTTTCCAGTAAATCCATCACTTCATCATGCCTGTCCAGTCCCTCTAAAGCAAAAATGAGCGACCGAAGGCCTTTCAGCTTTAATGTATCTTTTTTCGGCAGGAGTTTCTGAACGACTGCTTCATATTCACCCAAAGCGATGTTTATCTCTTCGGAATCGGTATATTTTTGGTGGAATTCGGAATTGGTCAGTGTTTTTAATATCAATTCATAGGTGTCATTCTCCTCTGTTTTGGGTTGTACAAGTGAGAAATGGCTCCCACCAATGGTCACCCGACTCTCTTTCGGGAAATCATCGAATACACTTTCCACCGATACGAATTCATCATTGGTCGCAGATACCACTTGCAACTTGAATGGCAAGTTTTCTCCGAATTTCGTATTCCAGTCTTTGCGGAGTTGCTGGATATAACTGCCATTCTGATTCAATTCAGCGATATTACAATTGCATAAACCCTGCATAGCTTCTTCAGAAATACCGCTACTAGGCGTGGCAAAGAGTACTACATGACTTATTCTAGCATGTTGCGCTTCATCGATCTCCAACAAGGCTTCTTGCACGGCCAAACCGCCTAAGCTGTGTGCTACAATAGCGATGCGGTCGTATTTTGTGAAACGATGCTGGATGGAAGATTGCAGATAGTCGGATATACGATTGATATCTTCCGTAGAAGCCCAGACATTTTTCCCTTTATCCGGTTGGTTGTGTTGTGAAAAGCCCAGGGGAAGTAAATCCCAACCGTTCATATTGGAGTCGTTGATCAGATAACTGGGAATATTCCCAAAAGTTTCTGAGGCCTGTCCGGAAAATCCATGTACGAAAAGCACCAGGTTGTTAGCGTTCTCACTCTCACGGAAGGAAGTCACGACTTCTTCCTTGGCTTTCTGGGTGCCGCCGGCAACTTCGGCATTGGCCGAGATCTTTGTGGTGAGGTGCTCCGGAACACAACTCAGGATGAAATCGTCGTACAGTTGTAAATTAACGAAAGGTCGCTGGACCGGCTTTTTTTCGGGAACCCGCTTCATGATATACTGAACCACCTCGGTCATCCGGATATAGGGTTCGCTATAGTGCTCCTTATGTTCCCCACGTAAAACTTCCAACAAGCAGCTCGTAAATAAACTGTTGGGCTCGTCGCTCAATATCCATGACAATTGATCGGCGCGACAGGAAGAGACGATAGAGATTCCCCTTCCATCGTCGATGCGATGGACCATTCCTTCCGGGTTTTGCAATCGCTGTTTCAGTTCTTCCACCTTGAGTTCGGGGCCAGATTTCGTCATCCCCTCCGCATGGCAACAATCCAACAATAAAATAAGCCTGCGACTATCCAATGATCGAAGCTTATCCTTTAAATCGGTGGCAAGTACCCAGGTTTCTCTATAGTTCTTGGGATCCCAATTGTTAGGTACCAAATGATAATGTGATTGATTTTCATGATCCGGCTTCAACGGAGTACCTTTTGGCATTTCCAACTCGATAATGTCATTGTCCGTATAGGTCCCTCCATGCCCCGAATAGAACATAAAGATTGACGAATCTTCATCGGTCCTTTCGATGAGATCATCCAAGGCTTCTACAATTTTAGTATTGGTCGCATTCTTTTCAGTTAGCAGCGTAATATTCTGTTCCGAATATCCGGCGAGTTCTTCATCTCGCAGGATTTCGTAGATCGCTTCTGCGTCCCGCACACTTGCTGGTAAGTCGGCCCCAACTCCTATGATCAGGGCATGCGCATTTTTAAGTTTACTCATAATTATAAGGATTGATACATTCCAATGATCTCATCGGCCTGGAATTGGTTTACAGAAGGACCTGCCTCGGAGATCAATTTCAGAAGTGTTTGAATTAGCATTCCGGAGGTAGGATTTATGGTGCCCGACTTGCCCAGTTCCTTAGCAAGTGTCACCGAACTTTTATTCTCTATGGGGATGTTTGATTCCTGAGCGAGTTCTTTTAGTGTAGTTATTAATTTATCTTCTATGTGCTTCAATTGATCGTAGGGTGTTCCCGGAATACTTTCCTGGGCGCCTAAGGATCTCATCGCTTTGGCAGTACCCCCAGGCCTTAATTCGTCGAAAAGCTTCTTAGCCGCATCCAGCTTGGGCTGGAATGTCATTTCCAAACCGGAGCTACCCGCTTTAAAGGAACCCATTCGATCGACCATTTCCAAGACCTTCGATCGGAAGAGAAGAATAACAACCAGTGTTACCAGAGGCCAAATCAGGATCTCGATGAGCTTTATTATTAATTCAATTGTTGTAAAATCTTGTGATTCCTGTATCATGTGGTGAGGTTGTTTAATCGTTTAGTGCCAGAAAGTTAAGATATTTTTGAATGCTTGATTATCGTGATAAGCTTTAAAATGAGGATCGTTCTGATAGGTATTAGGTGTATATGAATTCCCATTGGCAATGGAGAGAAGCAGATGTTGGAGGGCCTTGTCCTTATTTCCTGTGGCGGCGAAGAACTGCGCATAGGCATAATCTACGCTTCCATATTGATAGTCGGAACGAGATTTCTCCAAACGTCTAAGGGTATCATCACTCTTCTCCTGGTTACCAATTTTGGCGTAGGAAACTGCAAGTTTGGACAGCAGGCTATGGTTTTCGGGATCATCGGTTAACAATTTTTCCAGGATCGAAACCGCTGTGTCGAAGTCCTTTTTATAATAGTAAGCAGATGCCATTTCGACGGTGGGGATCTCCAAGCTTTCATTGGCCAGGACTTTATCGAAATACAAGCTTGCCTTTTCGGTGTCACCTTTGAGCAGGCACTCTTTCCCCGCAAAAAGTGAGGCTGCCGACAAAGTAGCCCCGTCTGCCGTGAGATGGATCCGATTGAGGAGATCATCCAACTTTGCAAAATTTCCTGAACGAACCAATGCCGCGATCAGAGGGATCTTCAAATAGTAATCTTCCGATTGTTCGATTACAGGCGCCAACAACTGCTGGGTTTTGTTGTATTGTTTCAGTTCATTCAGCGCCAACCCTTGTATGTAATACCTAAACTTACAAAAAGTACAGGTTTCCAGGTTCATCTTCTCCATGGGTATGAAGTTGAAGAGGCTATCGATTTTTTCAGGCTTATTCACATATTGCAATGTTACCACCATTGCCCCTGAATTTGTTTCCAAATGGAAAGGGGCATAATTATACTCCTGTTGTATATAGGTATAGGCCTTCTTATTATTTCCATTAAGGAGCGCTTTGTTTTGATTGAGTAAATTGATTTGCCTGGTACTGTTTATAGAATTCGGAACGATCCGTCCAATCAGCGAATCGGCTATACGAAATTCACGGGCATTGTAATAATAGAGTGCTCGATCTACCTTGGCTTCGAAGTAGGTGCTATCTGCTTCAATGGCCTTATTCAGGAGATCGAGATATACCTGGTCGTTGGCAATATTGGCTTTAGCATTGATAAAATATTCATAGGCTTCAAATCTCGGGGGAGTTTCCTGCAAGTTCAATTCTGGATTAACCTCGGTGATCAGAAATCCAAGTATTACCTGCTTCAACGCTTCAACACATTCTAAAGGATTTTGGCGATCACAACTTACAGGGTCAAAGGATATCAAGGTTTTATCATAATCCCCATCGGTAATGGAACACTGAAACAGAAGCTTATCATCCTTCAGATAATAATTACC
>JABDNM010000072.1 GCA_013043825.1 Flavobacteriaceae bacterium | reverse complement strand
GAAATACTAACAAAAAGTCCTCAAAAGAATCTCAAAATGTCTTACTTAGTTTAGTTTCTAAATGTAAATGAAATAATACCGAAGTACTACCCCAAATACGCTGTCAATTTCAATATGTCAAATAACTAAATTCTCAAAAAAAATCGCCCATAAGAAATCGTGTTTTTGAAGTCACTCATCCTTTTGGCGGGTGCAAATGTACAATAGTTTTTTAAACCTACAATGCGAATTAAAAAAATATTTTAGAAAAAAGATCGTTGTACCTGCATCCCCCTTTTTAAGAATCGATCGATCCTTTTCGAAGGGAGTGCAAAGATAATTTGGATTTGAATATGCACAAGGAATAGGATGACTATTTTCGAACTAATTTTCCTTCAAAATACGAACCCATTCAGTCTCTCGTAGTTAAAGCCGCACTATACTCAACACCGAAATTCTACCTATATATATGATCCTACCAGCAGGCTACACGCGCTAGGGGTTGAGCCATTGTTTGCACGGAACAGCTTTGCTGAGCAGTGCGAAGCGCTGTGGAAGTGCGGGAGCTCCCCTCCAGCGTTCTTCATACGATGGAGGGAGCGACTGGCGAAGACCCGGTCGTGAAGTACTCTTTAGTCAAGCGAAGCTTACAACGTGATAACTTCACGAAGCGCCCAGCTAATCATTATCAATAAATTTGAAAGTCTAACTTCTGCATATTGTAAAAGCTGGAAAGTCGTAGTATCTTTGCGCCTGCCTCCTCCAAACCGGTGGCCAAAAATACAACCTATGATCGCGATCACATTACCCGACGGGAATGTCAAAAAATTTGAGGCTGGTGTTAGTCCAATGGATGTTGCTATGAGTATTAGCGAAGGGCTGGCTCGCAACGTTATTTCGGCACAATTCAATGACGAAACGGTGGAAGTCTCCACCCCACTCATTGAAGATGGTAGTCTGGTACTTTTTACATGGCGCGACGATGAAGGTAAAAAGGCGTTTTGGCATTCTTCTGCACATATACTTGCCCAGGCGCTGGAGGAATTGTATCCCGGTGTGAAATTATGGGTAGGTCCTGCCATCGAGCATGGATTTTACTACGATGTGGATTTGGGTGATGAAGTTCTCTCGGAAAAGGATTTCAAGACGATCGAAGACAAGATGCTGGAGATCGCACGTGGGAAACACGAATTCAAAATGCGATCGGCGACTAAGGCAGAGGCGCTTTCCTATTACCAGGGAGAGAATGAATACAAAGTAGAACTGGTAGAAGGACTGGAAGATGGTTCCATCACCTTTTGCGATCATGACTCCTTCACCGATCTCTGTAAGGGCGGGCATATCCCAAATACAGGAATCGTAAAAGCCGTGAAAGTCTTGAGCGTGGCCGGTGCATATTATAAGGGCGATGAAAACAACAAGCAACTAACCCGTGTATACGGTATTTCCTTTCCAAAACAAAAGGAACTCACCGAGTACCTGGAACTTTTGGAGGAAGCCAAAAAACGAGATCATAGGAAGCTGGGGAAAGAACTTGAACTATTTGCCTTTTCTCAAAAAGTGGGTCAGGGACTTCCATTGTGGTTGCCGAAAGGAGCTGCGCTTAGAGAGCGATTGGAAAATTTTCTGAAGAGCGCACAAAAGAAGGCCGGATATGAAATGGTAATCTCTCCACATATTGGACAGAAGGAACTATATGTTACTTCCGGGCATTATGAAAAGTATGGGGAAGATAGTTTCCAACCCATAAAAACGCCCAAGCAAGATGAGGAATTTCTACTGAAACCCATGAATTGCCCACATCATTGCGAGATCTATAAAAACAGCCCCTGGTCTTACAAGGATCTTCCAAAACGTTATGCTGAATTCGGTACGGTGTACCGTTATGAACAAAGCGGCGAATTACATGGATTAACCCGGGTACGCGGTTTTACCCAGGATGATGCACATTTATTTTGCACCCCCGACCAACTGGATGAGGAATTCAAGAATGTGATAGACCTGGTATTATATGTATTCGGATCCCTGGGCTTCGAGAATTTCAGCACCCAGGTTTCGGTGCGTGACCCAGAAAAACCTGAAAAATATATTGGAGACCCTGCCATATGGGAAAAGGCAGAGCGAGCCATCATCAATGCCGCCGATGACAAGGGATTGGATTACGTTGTAGAGACTGGAGAGGCTGCGTTTTATGGTCCCAAACTAGACTTCATAGTCAAGGATGCTTTGGGCCGACAGTGGCAGCTGGGCACTATTCAAGTGGACTACACTTTACCAGAGCGATTCGATCTTACGTATAAAGGTAGCGACAACGAGCTACACCGACCCGTGATGATTCACCGAGCGCCATTCGGGAGTATGGAGCGATTCGTTGCCATTTTACTGGAACATACAGGAGGGAATTTTCCGCTCTGGCTGATGCCAGAACAGGTTAGTGTGTTGTGTTTGAGCGAGAAATACGAAAAATACGCTCAAAATGTTTTAAATTTGTTAGAAAATAACGAAATTCGCGCCCTCGTTGACAACCGGAACGAGACCATCGGTAAAAAAATCCGGGAAGCCGAAATGAAGAAGATTCCCTATATGTTGATTGTTGGGGAGCAGGAAGAAAAAGATGGCACGGTTTCGGTAAGGAAACATAGCGAAGGAGATTTGGGCAGCATGAATGTCACCCAATTTTCCAAGCTCGTTCAAGACGAAGTAAAACAAACAATAAAAGAATTTAAAGTTTAATCGGCCTGGTAGAACAGGCATAAATATAAAAAGCTATAGCTATACGAAGAAAAAGAAGTCGAGGCCCAGCCAGAATCATTAAGGAAGATAAACATCGGATTAATGAGAAGATCCGTGCGCAAGAAGTTCGCCTGGTAGGCGATAATGTGGAAGTAGGAGTTTATCCTCTTAAAAAGGCTTTGGAAATTGCCAAAGATCTGGAAGACGACCTGGTAGAGATCTCTCCCAATGCCGCACCTCCCGTTTGCAAGATCATGGACTACAAGAAGTTTGTCTATGAACAGAAAAAGCGTGAAAAGGCCATGAAGGCGAAGGCCACCAAAGTTACGATCAAGGAGATACGCTTTGGTCCGAATACCGATGACCACGACTACGAATTCAAGAAGAAGCATGGTGAAAAATTCCTGAAGGACGGAGCCAAATTAAAGGCTTACGTCTTCTTTAAAGGACGTTCTATAATTTACAAGGACAAAGGCGAGATCCTTTTGTTGCGTTTAGCGCAGGATCTGGAGGATTATGGAAAAGTAGAACAAATGCCTAAACTGGAAGGAAAGCGAATGACCATGTTCATCGCCCCTAAGAAGAAATAACCCTTCGACAAGCTCAGGGACCTAAAACGAATGGACTTGTAGAGGAAAAATAAGCGAAATAAGTAAAACAAGTAGGAAAGATGCCTAAACAGAAAACAAAATCCAGTGCCAAGAAGCGATTTAAGCTAACGGGTACCGGTAAAATCAAAAGAAAGCACGCTTTTAAGAGTCATATTCTGACGAAGAAATCGAAGAAGCGCAAGCTTGCTCTTACTCATGACACTTTAGTGTCGAAGAGTGATGAGAGTAATGTTAAGCAAATGCTTCGTTTGAAGTAAATGCCTTAATCGGTTAAATCAATTTAATAACCCTGGAGTAGTGCAATAAAAGTATCCGCACCGACGGATCGCCTGCTACAAAATAAATCAAAATTATGCCAAGATCAGTAAATTCAGTTGCGAAGAGAGCCCGAAGAAAAAAGGTGATCAAGCAAGCCAAAGGATACTTTGGAAGACGTAAAAATGTATGGACCGTTGCTAAGAACGCCGTTGATAAGGCGATGCAATATTCGTACAGAGATCGTCGCGCTAAGAAGAGAAACTTCCGTTCCCTGTGGATCACTCGTATCAATGCGGGTGCTCGTATGCATGGAATGTCGTACTCTCAATTCATGGGGAAACTCAAAGCCAATGAAATCGAATTGAACCGTAAGGTTCTTGCCGACCTGGCGATGAACCACCCGGAAGCTTTTGAGGCGATCGTGAATAAAGTCAAGTAAGGCGGAAGCCTATTCAATAACACATTATTTCGCAAGAAAAACCCGCTCGTTGAGCGGGTTTTTTGTTTCTGTGATTTTTAACTATATCAGGTTTTCTGCTTTTTCTTCTTAGCCGCCGGGAACAACACGTTGTTCAAGATGAGTCGGTAACCGGGGGAATTGGGATGAAGTGCTAGTTCGGTTTTAGCGTCCCCTACCCGATGCTGATAATCTTCCGGGTCATGCCCGCCATAGAAGGTGAAAAATCCTTTTCCACGAATTCCGTGAATGTATCTTGCTTCCCCATTGCTTTTGTTCTCACCCATTACCAATACATTAGCTTTTACTGTCCTTGGATCGAAAGAGGTGGTCTGCCCCATAAAACCTTTTACAAGCGCAGTGTGATTCTGAACCAGCATACAGGGAATAGGATCCCATTTGGCCGAATAATCCATCAAGCTGAAGTAATCCAGTTCTTTCTTGATGCGTCGTTTGGTGGTCATATCGATCGTCGAGAATTCATAGACCATTGGGCTTCGTTCCAGGGTGTAATCCTTGAAGGCGAACGTACGGTTATAATCGATCTTTCCCTGGTAGCCCGACTCGCTGGGGTCACCGTCGAACATAGGTTCGCAAATGTCCACACCTTCTGCAGAAAGTGCAATATCGAAGCTATCGGTAGCGCTGCACATGGCAAACATAAAGCCACCACCAATCACATAGTCACGAATTTTTAGGGCGACGTCTCTTTTTGCCTCCGAAACTTTCGCGTAGCCCAACTTGGTCGCCAGCGCTTCGGCATCTCTTTTATTTTTGATATACCAGGGAGCTGATCGGTACGCCCGGTAAAATTTTCCATATTGTCCCGTGAAATCTTCGTGGTGCAAGTGTAACCAATCGTATAGCAATAGCTGGTCGCTAAGTACCTCTTCATCATAAACCACTTCGTAGGGAATCTCGGCATAGGTTAATACCATGGTCACTGCATCATCCCACGGCTGATTTCCTTTGGGTGAGTACACCGCAACCTTGGGTGCTTTTTCCAGCACCACGGCTTCCATGTTCTGGGACGGGCTGCTAATCAATTCCAGGATCTCATTGGCTTTGGAATCGCTAATTACTTCAAAGGACACGCCACGAATCTGGCATTCCTTACGGATATCTTCAGCATCTGGTAATAAAAAGGATCCCCCTCTGTAGTTTAACAACCATTTAGCCTTCAACTGCCGTTCCAATGTCCAATAGGTGATGCCATAGGCTTTTAAATGTTCGGCCTGACTTTCGGCATCCATGGGTATAAGGATATAGGACGCAAAACTCTGCACGGAAAAGAGAACTATTCCTAAAAATAATATGATTCTGGTCATGACGCTAATATAACGACAAATTTCAAGCCAAATTTCAGGGATTTTAGTTTCTTGGTTGTTAAATAGGTGGGAAACACATTTTTATTAATTCTGAATCACAATTAATTCCAGTTTATTAAGTTTGCTTAGTACCATTTAATTTGAACAAGACCGTACATACTATTTATTTAGGGGCAATGGCTTCAATTGTGATCGCCGTGGCCATATATTTGGGTATTACCGGATTCGATTATTATACCACTCCTTTATCGGAACGCTTTTATCATCCTCAGCACGAGTGGTTAAAACCCAGTGGGAAATTTGGTCAGGGTCTGGGAGTTGTTGGAACCTTTATTATTTTCTTCGGGGTATTCATATATATATTACACAAACGGTACAACATCCTCGGAAAACGAATTCGTCTAAAATACCTGCTTGAATTTCACATATTTCTGTGCAGTCTTGGCCCCGTATTAATTGTTTACCACACCGCTTTTAAGTTTGGTGGAATTGTTGCTATTGCCTTTTGGAGCATGATAGCCGTTGTGTTAAGCGGTGTTTTGGGTAGATATATTTACCTACAAATACCCAGGACCATCGAAGGAAGGGCCTTGAGTATGCAGGAAGTAAAAAATTCGCAAATCGATATCCAGGAAGAGCTTAGGACCAATTATGGGCTTAAGGATGTGGATTTAAACATTTTTGCCGAATTTACAGATGGAGATTCAAGCACTGGTTCATCTTTACGAAGGGTTAGAAAATTTTTAAAGCAACATTCAATACAATCGAAGGAACAACGAACCATTGTGCGTATGGTGAAAAAAGAGCGAACTTTACTAAGGAGGATCCGGCGGTTGGAGCGCATGAAGCGACTCTTCCGTTACTGGCATGTTGCACATATGCCTTTCGCGATCATCATGTTGGTTATTGTGGTGATACACGTGATCATAGCTTTTACGTTTGGATATAGATGGATTTTCTGATGAATGATCTTTTACTTGAACAACTAGTTATCTATGGCGTCGTTTTGATGTCGTGTGCACTTATTATTCTCTTTTATCTTCGGAAAAAAGGCAAGGATTCTAAAAAAACTTCCAGGAAAGTAGAAATCGCAAAAGAAGAAGGTCTTTACGAACCTATGTCTCTCCACCCCTATATTGATACGAATGTATGTATAGGAAGTGGCGCTTGTGTAAAAGCCTGCCCGGAAAAAGATATTTTAGGGATGCTCGATGGACAGGCAGCGGTGATCAACGCATCCAATTGTGTAGGGCACGGTGCCTGTTTTCACGCCTGCCCTGTGGAGGCAATCACCCTGAGAATTGGAACTGAAAGTCGCGGAGTAGACCTCCCACATGTAAACCAGAATTTCGAAACCAATATGAAAGGCATTTACATTGCCGGTGAACTAGGTGGAATGGGATTGATAAAGAATTCCGTAGAACAGGGGCAGCAAGCCATAGATAGCATCGTAAAGAGCAATAAACCCAATGAGAAGAAACTAACAGACGTTATCATTATTGGAGCCGGACCTGCTGGTATATCGGCCACTCTTGCCGCAAAAAAACACAAGTTAACCAGTCTCACCCTTGAACAGGATTCCCTGGGCGGTACCGTCTTTACTTTTCCAAGATCTAAAGTGGTTATGACCTCCCCCATGGACCTTCCACTGCATGGGAAGGTGAAACTATTTGATACCTCGAAAAAAGAATTACTGGAGTTGTGGCAAAAGGTCATTGCAGAAAATAGCATAGAAATTCGGGAAAACACCAAAGTGGAGCACATCACCCCTCAAGAGGATGGTTCATTTAAAGTAGTGACTGGTGACGGCAATGAGCTTTTTGCGAACAATGTCCTTATTGCCATTGGAAGACGTGGAAGTCCCAGAAAGTTGGGTATACCTGGAGAAGATTCTGAAAAGGTAGCCTACAGGATGCTGGATCCGGAACTTATTGAGGGCAAGGATATTATCGTCGTAGGTGGTGGGGATTCGGCCATGGAAGCTGCCATGCTTATGATGGATCAGAATCGAGTGAAAATATTGGTTCGAAGTGACGCGTTCACGCGTTCCAAACCCAAAAATCGAGAGAATATTCACAAAGCTGCCGAGGAAGGGAAACTTGAAATTGTTTTTAATTCAAGTCTTGTCTCGATCAACGAGAAAAGTTGTATTTTTAAGATAGAAGGTGAGGAGGACGCCCATCAAGTGCCCAATGATCTGGTTTATATTTTCGCCGGGGGCCTGTTACCCACGGCGTTCCTGGAAAAGGCAGGGGTTCAGATCACCAAACGATTTGGATATATCATGAAAAAACACTGAGTGCTTTTATGCGTAGCCGAATTACATCTTGTATTCTCTTTTACCTACTTGGGTCTTCCCTACTCATGGCACAGATCTCCCCAGGTGACTTAACTAAGGCCCATAGCAAGTATGAAGGAATGGGCAATTGTACGCTTTGCCATGAATTAGGGGCCAAGGTGAGCAGTATGAAGTGCCTGGATTGTCATTCCGAAATACAGTCGTTACTTAATCAAAACAAGGGCTTTCATTCCAGTTCAGGTGTTAAAGGACAGGACTGCTTTCGGTGTCACAGCGAGCATCACGGGCGTAATTTTGAAATGATCCGATTCGATACCAAATCGTTCGATCACAAACTCACCGGGTACACCTTACGAGGAGCACACCAACAAGTCGATTGCCGAAAATGTCATGCACCATCCAATATTACCGACAACAAGTTACGCGGTCGGCAGGGGACGTTTTTGGGATTAGACCAGCAGTGTTTGTCATGCCATGAAGATTTTCACCAGGGAACCCTGGCCACCAACTGTCTTCAATGCCATACGATGGACGGTTTTACTCCGGTAGTAAATTTTAACCATGACGAAACAAACTTCAAACTGCGGGGATCACATACGACGGTCGATTGTAAAGCCTGCCACCTGACTACCGAGAAGAATGGAAAACCGTTTCAGCAATTTACAGGAATGAACTTTGCAGATTGCAAAGCGTGCCATAGTGATCCGCATAATAATCAATTGCCGGGGACCTGTAACCAATGTCACACCGAAACTTCGTTTTCAACTTTCATCGGAAAACGCAATTTTAACCACAATCGCACCGGCTTCGAACTACGCGGAAGCCATCGATCCATAGATTGCTTTGCATGTCATCGCAGCAATACGGGTCTGGCAGGGCTGTTCCAGGACCAGGTCTCCGGAGATGAAAATAATTGTGTACAGTGCCATGTAGATCCACATGAGAATAAGTTCGGAC
Organism: Flavobacteriaceae bacterium; assembly: GCA_013043825.1. Taxonomy (GTDB): domain Bacteria; phylum Bacteroidota; class Bacteroidia; order Flavobacteriales; family Flavobacteriaceae; genus Aureisphaera. The sequence continues at coordinate 30,760 of JABDNM010000072.1, read as the reverse complement.
AGGATTGTTCAAAGTGCCATGCAGAAGAAAGTTTCTTTCTGCTGAAGGACATGGAATTCTTTGATCACAACGTGACCGATTATCCTTTGGAAGGCAAACACACTACGGTGGACTGCAAGGCTTGCCACATAGAACGGTTTTCGGCTCCTTTGGACTTTTCGGCCTGTATGAATTGCCACACCGATTATCACAATGGTGAATTCGCTGAAAATGGAGTAAGCCCGGACTGTGCTCAGTGCCACAACCTCGAAAAAGGATTTTCATTTACCTTGTTTACGATCGAAGATCATCAAAAAACAGATTTTAAGCTCGAAGGAGCGCACCTTGCGACTCCTTGTTTTGCGTGTCATGTGGATGAACGTGACCAAAGATGGTCCTTCGCAAATAAAGGTGAACGATGTACAGATTGTCATGAAAATTTCCACGAGGACTATCTGGCCGCCGAGTTTATCCCGAATAATGATTGTACGTCCTGCCATGGAAGTGAATCCTGGGATATGGTAACATTCAACCACGATCGAACAGACTGGCCTTTAACCGGTGCGCATCGCGCGATATCCTGTAGAGAATGTCATTTTGAAATTTCAGAAAATAAAGTAATTATATCCCAAAATTTCAGTAACTTGAGTAGTGATTGTGCCTCTTGTCATGATAATGTTCATGGTGAAGCATTCAATGTAGCAGGAGTTACCGAATGTTCCAGATGTCACGTTACGAGCAGTTGGTTTCCTGAAAAGTTCGATCATAACGACACTCGTTTTCCATTGACAGGTCAGCATAGGAATGTGGATTGTAAAGCGTGTCACGAAATAAATACTAGGAACAACACTAAATCCATTGTGTATAAACTAAATAAACTGGATTGCAAAGACTGTCATTTATAGCGTTATTGGTTGTATTCAGTACCAACCTATTCAGCCAGTCCCCTCACGGTTCTGGGCTCACAATCGATTGTGCCCAGTGTCATAATCCTTCTGGTTGGGAACTGGATCTGGAAACTATGTCGTTCGATCATAATGAGACTAACTTCGATCTGGAAGGAGCACACCTTCAAACAGATTGTAAGTCCTGCCACAATAACCTGATCTTCGATCGTGCACCTAACGATTGTTTCTCCTGTCACGTAGATGTTCATCAACAAAGTGTTGGGAACGATTGTATGCGCTGTCATACCAGTGATAGTTGGTTGGTGTTCGAAATTCCAGAATTGCACGAACAAAATGGTTTTCCATTGATAGGAGCCCATAGTAATTTGAGTTGCGTAGAGTGTCATACTACCGAAAGCAGCCTGGTTTTTAATAGAATGGGAAACGAGTGTATTGAATGCCATCGAAGCGAATACCTGGCAACTCAAAATCCAAACCACGTGGCTGCTGGCTTTTCACAAGACTGTACGGAATGCCACTCTCCCCTGGGCTTTGGATGGGATGCCGAAAATATTATCCACGACTTTTTCCCATTAACCATGGGGCATGATATTCAGGATTGCAGCGCTTGCCATACTGGAGGAAACTTCAGCGATACCCCTACCGATTGTTTTGCCTGTCATATGGACGACTATGCTTCCACGAGTAATCCCAATCATCAGGCAGCTGGTTTTTCAACAGATTGTGTTCAGTGCCACACAACAAACCCGGGATGGATGCCGGCCACTTTCGATCATGATGAATTGTTCTTCCCGATCTATAGTGGTAGACACGATGATGTTTGGACGAACTGTACCGATTGTCATACGAATCCGAACAACTATTCCATTTTTACCTGCCTGAATTGTCATCCGGCTGGACAAACCGCGGAAGAACATGATGGTGTAAGTGGATATATGTATGAAAGTAACGCTTGCTTGGCTTGTCACCCCAATGGTGAAGGCTAGAATCATGAAATACGTTTTTTTTACATTAATTGCCCTATCAACCTTCTCTTCTGTGTATGCGCAAGAGGAGCGAATTTCGGGTACTGTCACTTTTGTTACTTCAGAGAATGTGTATGTTCGGTTCGATGATACCTCTGTGATTGAAATTGGCACCATGATACAATTTCAGGGAAGCGACTGTTTACAAGTTGTACAAAAATCCTCGAGTTCGGTAGTTGGCAAGCCGGTGAACGACTGCAAGGTGGAAACAAACGATACAGTTGTTTATAGCTTCAGCAAGAAAGAGACCGATAGGATCGAAACACCTCCGGAAACCGATGAAGAATTACCAGCAACCAATGTTGACGTTACTCCTCAATATGATTCGAAAGAATCGATCTACAAGGAAAACGTACGAGGACATATTTCGGTTGCCAGTTACAACCAATCCTCCAACCTTAGAGACAGTCGTAGCCGCATCCAAACCAGGGCAGCCGTGAATGCCAAACATATTGGTGATGGTAAGATCTCGCTTGAAGGTGATCTGGCATACCGAGCTTTAACTGGATTTCCCAGCGATTATATGGGACGTACAGACATCTTTAATATTTATAATTTGAACGTTCGGTTTGATGCTACACCAACACTCTCAATCACAGGTGGTAGAAAGATAAACCCAAAAGCGGCTTCTGTTGGTGCAGTCGACGGAGTGCAAGTTGAGAAGTACTTCGGAAATTTCTATGTGGGTGCCCTTGGTGGTCTGCGACCCGACTTGATGGATTATGGATTTAACGCCGATTTATTTCAGTATGGAGGTTATGTAGGAATCGAGACCGGGACCTCAGAATTTTATAGTCAGACAACCCTGGGAGCTGTAGATCAATCGAACAATGGTGCCACCGACAGGCGATATGTTTTCTTCCAGCACAACAGTACGATCGCCCGAAACCTGAATTTATTCAGTTCGATGGAGCTGGATATATTTAGTGAAGCCGGTGGAAGTTCGCGCCTTACCAACCTGTATCTCTCTGCGCGTTATCGATTCAGCAAAGCAGCAAACTTTATGATCTCGTACGATTCTAGAAAGCAGATCATCTATTACCAAACCTTTCAAACCGAGATCGAGCGAATTCTAAACGATGATCTGGCGCGACAAGGCGTACGGCTTAGGCTCAACGTACGGCCGGCGAAAATTCTTTGGATCGGGGCCAGCTACAGCAATCGATTCCAGAGCGACCAGCAAAACAAGTCGGACAATATCTACGGGTACATTACAGTAACAAAACTCCCTGCAGTAGGTGGCAGACTGAATCTATCCTACAATTCCAACACATCAAATTACCTTACTAGCCAGATAGTTTCGGCAAGATATTCCAGAGACTTGGTGCCACGGAAGTTACGTGGTGATCTCTATTATCGCCTGGCCGATTTTTCGTACGAAAGTAGGTCTACAGATCAGCAACAAAGTTATTACGGGGGAGGATTTTCATATACTTTTTCAAAAACATGGCAGTTGGCTTTTTCCGGTGAACTCTCTACTTTTGGAGAAGAAAACAACACTCGTTTTTATACGCGTTTGATCAAACGATTTCTTTAAAATTGCTCATGAAAAAGATATTTTTATTATTGATGATCGGCTCGTCTGTACTTAGTTGCAAGAACAAGCCGAAAGAAATTACCGCTACTACTTCTTCAGAAAACAGTTTCACTCCTAGCGGAATCTTTTCAGAAGATAATATCCAGCTCAACCCCGATTTTGAAAGATCGGATCAGGGAAGTTTTGCCCAGGGAGTACATACGGTTATCCCGAAAGAGGTGCTGGCCACAGAACGGTACGTGTATATTCGCGTAACGGAACAAGGGAAAGAATACTGGATCGCCAGTTTGAAACAGCCTATAGAACTGGGAAAAACATACTACTACCGCGATGGTTTGCTAAAAACGCGCTTTGAGAGTAAAGAATATAACAGGATGTTCGATTCTATTTACCTGGTCTCCAACCTGGTTTCTCACAACCATGGAGTTGATGGAGTAAAAAACGAAGGGGAGGAAGTTGTTCAAGATACCTATGAGCAAAAAAAGGATATCCCCACGCATACCGAGGAGATCATTCAGCATAAAGGATCTATTAAAATTTCAGAATTGGTGGCAAATCCTGAAAAATACGAGGGAAAGACGGTTCAACTAACTGGAAAGTGTGTAAAAGTAAATCCGAATATCATGAATCGCAACTGGATCCATTTGCAAGATGGAAGTAAGAACGACTTCGACCTTGTGATCACTTCAAATACCTTCGTGGCCGAGGGACAAATAGTTACAATACGGGCGGAAGTTAGCCTGGATCGAGACTTCGGAGCTGGTTATGCTTACCCATTATTATTGGAAAATGGTATCGTGGTTGAATGATGGAGTTATTTCCAGACCCTTTTCTTTCTGAAATAAGCTGTAATACTTATCAATATAATAACGGCTACGGCTATATATACCCATTGAGGTATGGGAACCGGATCTCCTGTGGCGTATGAATGTAATCCCGAAAGGTAATAGTTCACACCGTAATAGGTCATAATGACCGAAGCCAGCCCAAATATGGTCGCCAGGTTATATGCATAAACCCCTCTTAATTTAGGAATAAATCGCATGTGCAGTATAAAGGCATACACCAGAATGGTGACCAGAGCCCAAGTTTCTTTAGCGTCCCAACCCCAATAACGGCCCCAGGATTCATTAGCCCAAACGCCCCCCAGGTAGGTGCCAACGCTTATCATAAATAGTCCGCCTATGAGTGTAAGTTCACTTATGTAGGACATTTCCTGAACAATTCGTTTGACGCGTGACTTATTTGCTTCTGAAATGAATATCAAGAGAATAAGATTGATCAAACCAATAATGGCTCCCAGCATAAGAAAGCCATAACTACCAGCTTCCAAGGAAACGTGAATAGTAAGCCAGTACGATTTTAAGACGGGTACCAGGGGTGTGATCTCAGGGTCGAGAAAACTCAACATCGAAACAAATAATATAGTACCGGCCAATACCATGGTTGCCGCCAACCCGCCAAAAGATCTTCGGGTGAAAAGTATACCGGCTAAGGTCGAGGTCCAGGCAATGTAGATCATCGACTCATACCCATTACTCCAGGGTGCTCGCCCGGAAACGTACCATCGCATACCCAGGCCAACGGTATGAAACACGAATCCAGCTACCACCAGGCCGAATAAAATTTTATAGATGAGCTTCAGGTTCCATTGTGGTTTGAATACGGATACAAACAAAAAGACCAATAATAGCAGAGCCAATAGCATGTACCATCCGGCAAGTCGAGAAAACACATTTAAGTTGTTCAAGGATATCTCTGTGCTGATCTTCGTTTTGGAGGGCATGATATCGCCTCCTTTGGCAACCTGATAAGTCTTTAATTCATCCAGAAGATGCCCTACATGATTGAAGTCCCTGGTTTGAGTTGCTTCCTTCAAGGCCAAGCCATACGAATTGAAAAAATTAGTCGCTACAACGCTGTGGTTATGTCCATCATCGTGGCTATGTCCGCTATACCCTTCCCATGTCTGGTTTGGAGTGTCCGGATTAGGTATAACTTTCAACAGGCTGCCTGAAAAGACCATACTTACTATATTGAGGCGCTCGTCAATTTTTACAAGCTCTTTCGCATAAACACCTCGTTCTTTTGGCTCCATAGAGTAAATACGCCTTACCTCATCACGAAACTTGTACGACCCATCTTCAGAAAAGAAATCTTTGTAGGAGGCATATTCCGATGAAAGACCCAGTAACTTTTGCACATCGGGATGCTTACCTAGTTTTATTAATTTCACATCGTACCAGTCGCGCTTATTGACAAACATGCTGAGAATCACTTGATCTGCTGAAAGTCCGTCCCAGCTTTCTTTTCTGGAAACTTTTCTAAGAATTTCACGAGACAAGGTATGCACAGGTTTCATCCTTCCTTTAAAGTCTTGCACAACTACTTTGCTGAACGCGTCCGCATGTTCCAGACTAACTGCATTTTTTACATGCTCTGCGTTTTGAGCCTGCACGTTTCCTGCAATGAGTAATCCCAGCACTAAACAGAACGTCCCGGTTTTAGCACGGATCTTCTGGATCTTTTTTCTAACGTCATAGAATCGGGTATTTTTGCTCAACAAGGTCCAAATCATTCCCAGGGTGAGCAGAGCGTATCCCAAATACGATATGATTGTCCCCCAGAAGTCGCTGTTCACGCTAAGATAGGTTCCTTGTTCATCCCGGTCAAAAGAGGACTGAAAAAATCGATAGCCACCATAATTCAGGATATTATTCATGTATATGCGATAATCCAATTGCACATTCTTTTCACCATCGAAAAGGGTTACCTCACTCGCATAGGATGAAGCACTGTTTGTGCCAGGATAACGCTCCATGATAAATTCGTTCAATTGAATAGAGAACGGCACGGTCATCTCCTTGGCTCCATAAGCGGCGTTCAATTTGAAACCGTCAAAATTAAGACTCACCGGGTTACCCGGCAATCCTTTATTACCGTATACATAGGTGGTTTCGGTTCGGCCGTTTGCCGTTATTTCGAGTTGTACTGCGGAAATGCTCTCACCCCGAACCTTTGGATCTGTCGAAACCGTTTTGACTTGAGCAGAAGCATTGAATTCAGAAAAAACAAAACTATTAATGCCGTCTGAATAAAGTGCTTTTAAAACCAAAGGTTGATTTTCCTCACCAGGTGCAAGTGTATCAATTTGCTGAGTGGCCATGACAGTTCTTACCAACTCTCTATTTGCATTCAAATTCAGGGAGCCGTTAAGGTATTCGATGTTGATGGCACCTGTGATCGATCTTTCCGAAAAATTAATTATGAGATCCCGGATTCTGCGGGTTTGTCCTTGTTCGAGGTAGTATTCTTCTCTTCCTCCGGTACCGGCTACTACCAGCTTTAATGTGGGTTTGCCAGATTCGCTCGATTCCAGTACTTGTTCAGGGTTTGCCAGGAAGTCGGTAACTTTTATCTCGATGAGTTCTCCATCGACCAGGTAGGTTTCAGAAAACGAGTTATTTCCCAATGAGGCGAAAAGTACCGGTTCGCTGAATTCGTAGGTATTGCCATCTTTTGACACCTCGAATAATAAGTGTGTATCTGCGGAAAGAAATGTGTTCGAAGATGCGTTTTCGCGAATATGCATGACGCCTTCAAAACCGATATACCTGGTGAGGGCTGCTCCCAGGATAATAATTAATATGGACGAATGAAAGAGTAGCAGCGACCATTTTCGCTGCTGAACCATTCGGTACTGAATGATATTGTAAACGATAGAGCCTCCAAATAGCAGTAATAATAATTCAAACCACCATGCCTTATAAATTACCTTTTGAGCAGCGCTGGTTCCGAAGTCATTTTCTATGAAGGTGGCAATACCAATGGCAGCGGCGAATACGATAAAGTAGATCCCGGCAGCCCTGGTATTGAATAGGCGCGAAAAAATTCTCTTCATTTTGCGATAGCAGTCTTTATTATAACTATCTCCGGAAGTTCCGGAGGTGTGAAGATAACAATAACGGTAAATATATACTTAAAGTATGATGATCTTAGAATGGAATATCATCGTCTCCCCCGGAAGGATCATCTTCGTTGATGGAACTACCGAAAGCTTCGTCGGGTGTAGGTAACTGATCAACTTTAAATGTATCGTCATTGGCAGCATCATTCATCCGCGAATGGATCTCGGTTGGGAAATCGAAGGTTTCGAGGTTCTCGAATCGTCCCAGATGCCCTACGAATTTCAATCGAATCTCGTCCAAACCTCCATTACGGTGCTTGGAGACAATAAATTCGGCCTGTCCTGCGGTGGGTGTACGATCTTCGTCATCCCATTCGTCGATCTTGTAATATTCAGGTCGGTAAATGAATGAAACAATATCTGCGTCTTGTTCGATCGCCCCGGATTCCCGAAGGTCACTCAATAAAGGACGTTTACTTCCGCCTCGTGTTTCTACGGCTCGCGATAATTGAGAGAGTGCGATCACCGGCACGTTCAATTCTTTGGCCAGCGCTTTCAGGTTTCTGGAGATGGTGGAAATTTCCTGCTCCCGGTTTCCTCCTTTCAGGCTGCTTCCGGAGGTCATTAACTGCAGGTAATCCACCATGATCATCTTTATACCGTGTTGTGAGGCAAGGCGTCTGGCCTTGGCACGCAGATCGAAAATGGATAAGGACGGAGTATCATCGATAAACAACGGTGCCTTTTCCAGGCCCTTTACTTTCACATTCAGTTGTTCCCACTCGTGCTTTTCAAGGTTTCCGGTTCTAAGTTTTTCTGAAGAAAGACCTGTTTCTGAAGAGATCAATCGTGTGATCAATTGCACCGAAGACATCTCCAGTGAAAAGAAGGCTACCGGAACGTTGTATTCAACGGCCATATTCCTGGCCATGGATAAGGTAAGAGCTGTTTTACCCATACCCGGTCGTGCTGCTATAATGATAAGATCACTGGGCTGCCAACCGGAGGTAAGTTTGTCTACCTGGGTAAAGCCAGAAGGAATTCCCGATAGACCTTCCCTGTTGGCGATCTCCTCAATGCGTTTTTTGGCCTGGATCACTAAATTTTGAGCTGTTTCGGAGGAACGCTTTATATTTCCCTGCGTAATTTCATATAACTTCGCTTCTGCATTGTCCAGCAAGTCGAATACATCAGTTCCTTCGTCATAGGACTCTTCAATTATTTCACTTGAAATCTTTATCAAACTGCGCTGTATGAACTTCTGAAGAATGATACGGGCGTGAAACTCGATATGAGCTGAAGATGAGACTTTTTGGGTCAATTGGATGAGGTAAAACTCCCCACCTACCAAATCGAGCTTTTTTTCTTTCTTTAATCGGGCCGAAACGGTTAATAAGTCCACCGGCTCACTATTTTCGAACAAATTAAAGATGGCCTCGAAAATATGTCGGTGGGACTCCTTGTAGAACACCTCGGGATGTAGGATATCTATTACTTCATCAACCCCTTTCTTGTCGATCATCATAGCGCCTAGTACAACTTCCTCTAAATCAACAGCTTGCGGAGGTATTTTTCCTTTTTCCAAAGAAATCACCTGCGAAGATCTGGAAGTGTATGAGGTTTGAGGTTTAATAGATTCCATTAGGCGAATGTAAAAAAATTGTTAACAAGACGTTCCAATTTAGAAGTTAGTCTGTTAACCGGTCATCAACATTTCAACTGTTGATAACTAAATTATATTGTTAATAAAGGTAAAAAAAATCTGATGGAAATTCGTCGGATTTTGTAAAGACTTGCTATGACTGAATTTATCCTTTGAAAACACCCATATGCGAATATTTATCCATTCGCTTTTCGACCAATTCGGTTGGTGATAAGTCTTTCAATTCGCCGTAGACCTTTGCAATGTTTTTGGCGACTGTCAAATAGGTTTTTTCCCGATCACTATGAGCACCTCCCAGGGGTTCTTTTACAATTTGATCGATCAATTGGAGTTTCTTCATATCGGAGGCAGTGAGCTTTAAGGCTTCAGCCGCCCGTTCTTTGAATTCCCAACTTCTCCATAGAATTGAGGAGCAGCTTTCGGGAGATATTACAGAATACCAGGTGTTTTCCAACATCAATACCCTGTCACCTACTCCAATACCCAGGGCTCCACCGCTGGCACCTTCACCAATAATAACAACTATGATGGGAACTTTCAAGCGGGTCATTTCCAAAATATTGCGAGCGATCGCCTCTCCCTGACCGCGTTCCTCGGCTTCCAATCCGGGATAGGCGCCCGGTGTATCAATGAGTGTAACGACCGGCACACCAAATTTTTCGGCAGACTTCATCAATCTCAACGCTTTACGGTAGCCTTCAGGATTTGCCATGCCGAAGTTTCGCAACTGACGGGTCTTGGTGTTATACCCCTTTTGTTGACCTATAAACATATAGGACTGATCGCCGATCTTTCCAAGACCACCAATCATCGCCTTATCATCTTTGAAGTTTCGATCTCCATGTAACTCCAAAAAAGAATCCCCACAAATGGCTTTGATATAATCCAAGGTGTAGGGACGGTTTGGGTGACGGGATAACTGAACTCGTTGCCATGGCGTCAAGTTCTTATAGATCTCCTTTTTGGTCTCATTCAATTTTTTTTCGATCTGCTTACAGGTGTTGCTTACATCTACATCGCTCTCTTCTCCTATCTGACAAGCCTTGTCGTATTGTTCCTGTAATTCCTTAATAGGTAATTCGAAATCAAGATATTCCATACTGCAGAAAACACTTTGGTTTTTGGTCGATCTTACAAAGATAAAGCTTTGTGCTTAGCTAGATGATATTCGGTTATTTTTTCTTTCAATATAATATTTTACAATGCCATTGGCGGCAACGGTAAGAATGATTATCAGAGCTCCCATATAAAATTGAGGGCTCATTCGTTCAGAATCATTGAAGATCAACAAGGCGAGGATAATTCCGTACACGGGTTCCAGATTGTAGGTAAGCATGACAGAGTATGGGCTTATCCAACGCATTAAATGCGTACCGGCTATGAAAGCGTAGGCCGTGCAAACCGATGCAAGCACTAAAAGGTATCCCCAATCCGGAGCAGACAACAGGAAGAAGTCTATCGAGAAATCACCCCCGAATCCCAGAAATACAGTTAGAAATAAAGTCCCGGCTATCATTTCGTATAACGTCATACCCACCGGATCATGTTTTTGGATCAACTTGCCATTCAACACCACAAACAGGCCCCCGAAAAAGGCAGCAGCCAAGGCGAGTAGAATACCAGTGAAATAAGCCGTTTCTATTCGGAAGATAACGTAAATGCCCAGCACAGCTAAGATTCCGAAGAAAACCTCGTACCAATAAATACGTCGCTTAAAGAAAAGGGGTTCTAAAAAAGAAGCAAAAAACGCTCCGCTGGAAATTACGGCGAGCGTAATGGACACATTAGACACTTTGATCGCCCAAAAAAAGGTGAGCCAGTGTAAGGCAATAATGAACCCAATCACGCAAAAAGCTGCAATGGTCCGCGGTGAGAATTTTAACCGACGACGTTTTAGTTTGATAAACACGAGAATGAGTATGGCCGCGATTCCCATACGATACCAAACCAATGGCAAGGCTTCTATGGAGATCAACTTGCCGAGAATGGCAGTAAAACCCGCAATAAAAACTAAAAAATGTAAATGCGTGTGATGAAGTAGTTTAGCGTTTTGCATTCTTCAATAAATATACCGCCAAAATTCCAAAAACGAAATTCGGGAACCAGGTGGCAACAAAAGGTGAGAAACTACTCTGTTCTGCCATGGTTCCGAAGATCTTATCGAAGAAAATAAAAACCATTCCAATCGCGATACCAATGGCCAGGTTCACTCCCATTCCTCCCCTTCTTTTTACCGATGAAACCGCGACAGCGATCACAGTAAGTATGTATGCCGAGACGGGCAAACTCCATCGTTTATGACGTACTACTTCATACCTGCTAATATAGTTGGACCCTTTTGCCTTTTCCCTTCGGATGAAGGCATTGAGTTGATTGAAATTCAACGTTTCTGCAATATATTTTACAGGCGTAAGATCTTCCATTTGAAAGCCAAAAGTAGTATCGATCTTTTGACGACGCTCGATCTGGTCTTCTCGCTCGCCAATATCCCGTTTGGTGTAATTGAATAAGGTATAAGTGCTGTCTTTTGCGTTGTACTTAATTCGACTGGCAGCGAGTTTGTAGGTCATTTCATTACCTTCGAAATGCTCTAATGTGAAATTACTTCCAGACAACTCTTTTACATTGAAATAACTCACATAGATATATTCATTGTCATTGATCTGGCGGTATACATTACTTTGCTTACGTGCACGTTTCTCGGTATTTAATTGATTGTAAATGAATTCGTTGTAACCCTTACTCGCCATAGGAGCCAGGTAATTCCCCAGGAAAAAAGCTCCCAAACATACAATGGTGGCACCAATGAAATAAGGTCGTAAGAATCGATAGTACGAAACCCCGCTGCTCAAAAAGGCGATCACCTCGGTATTGTTCGCCAACTTGGATGTAAACCAAATGATAGATAAGAACAAGAAAAGCGGAAACAATAAGTTGGCAAAATAAACAGTAAAATCCAGGTAGAACATCAGGATATCACCAAGTGGAATCTCATTTTCGAGCATACGATCGATCTTCTCGGCCAGATTAACAGTTATTCCAATAGGTATAAACAGTAAGAGTAGCAGGATAAAGGTGCCCAAATACTTCTTTAATATATATCGATCGAGTATGCTTAGCATTATAGTCGTTTATCCATTTGCTTCACCATTTGAGCCTTCCATCCACTAAAATCTCCCGCTAAGATATGTTTTCTGGCCTCTCGAACCAACCATAGATAAAATCCCAGGTTATGGATAGTGGCAATCTGTCTCCCCAACATTTCATTCACGGTAAATAAATGTCTCAAGTAGGCTTTACTATAGGCTGTATCAACCCAGGTAATTGCCATATCATCGATAACAGAGAAGTCGTCCTCCCATTTTTTGTTCTTTATATTGATCGTTCCATGGGCGGTGAAAAGCATTCCATTCCTTCCATTGCGAGTAGGCATGACGCAATCGAACATATCGATTCCAAGCGCAATATTCTCCAAGATATTTATAGGAGTTCCAACTCCCATGAGGTAGCGTGGTTTATCCTTCGGAAGGATATTGGTAACTACTTCTGTCATAGCGTACATTTCCTCGGCGGGTTCTCCCACCGAAAGTCCACCAATGGCATTGCCTTCCGCCCCTACCGAAGCGATATATTCGGCAGATTGCACCCGCAGCTCTTTATACACCGATCCCTGCACTATGGGAAAAAATGTTTGCTCGAAATCGTACTTATAGGGAAGTTTGTCCAGATGCTCCAGGCAGCGATCCAACCATCTGTGTGTCATTTGCATCGACCTTTGAGCATAATCGAATTCGCACGGATACGGTGTGCATTCATCAAAGGCCATAATGATATCTGCTCCAATGGAACGCTGGATCTCCATCACATTTTCGGGAGTGAAAACATGGAAACTCCCATCGATGTGAGACTTGAATTTCACGCCTTCCTCCTTGATCTTTCGGTTGGCGGAAAGGGAATAGACCTGGTATCCCCCGCTGTCGGTGAGGATTGGCCGGTCCCAATTCATAAATTTGTGTAATCCTCCCGCCATTTCCAGGATTTTAACTTGTGGTCGCAAATACAAATGATATGTATTTCCCAGTATGATGTCCGGATCGATGTCGTTGGTCAATTCCCGCTGATGTACTCCTTTCACAGTTCCTGCGGTGCCCACAGGCATGAAAATGGGAGTCTCCACCTTACCGTGCGCCAGGGTCATGGTTCCGGCACGCGCCTTGGTTGTCTCATCTGTAGATTCAAGTTTGAATTGCATTAAGTACGGAAGTTATGCAGGCAAAGATAACAGGATTTGTTGCGCATACTTATAAAGAATTGTTAGACTTTTCCCTGTGTGTTTATGAACTGATTCGTCCCGTTTGGTTCTGAATACCTCCTGATGAGTTGCCCATGCACTTTTCAGTGTTAACTAAAAAGGTGAAATCGTTAATAAGTGGACTTATTTCTACTTTGCGACCCCTTTTGAAAAACGTACTTTTACCGCTGAAAATTTTAAATTCTATGCCGGATATGAACTACCTGAACGACCTGATTATACAGGTTCGTCGGGACATTTTAAGACAGGTGCACAAAGTGAATTCGGGTCATCCCGGCGGTTCCTTGGGATGCACCGAATTTTTTGTAGCACTTTTTCAAGAGATCATGGATCGAAAGGAAGGCTTTGATATGGATGGAATAGGTGAAGATATCTTCTTTCTTTCAAACGGACATATTTCCCCTGTCTTCTACAGTGTATTATCCCGTTCGGGCTATTTCCCTGTGGAAGAATTAAACACCTTTCGATTGATTAATTCGAGATTACAGGGGCATCCGGCAACCCACGAGGGATTACCAGGTATTAGGGTGGCCTCAGGGTCTTTAGGACAAGGGATTTCCGTTGCGCTTGGTGCCGCCTGCACGAAAAAGTTAAACAACGATCAACACCTTATTTACACACTTTGTGGTGATGGAGAGTTACAGGAAGGGCAGAATTGGGAAGCCATCATGTTCGCAGCCGGTAACAAAATCGATAACATCATTGTGACTGTCGATTATAATGGTCAGCAAATCGACGGCTCCACAGAAAGTGTATTGCCATTGGGAAATCTGTTTGGCAAGTTCGAAGCATTTGGTTGGGATGTAATGGAGATCAAAGAGGGTAACAACCTACAGGCAATACTCGATGGTATGAAAGAGGCGAAATCCAGAACCGGTAAAGGAAAACCGGTATGTGTGCTCATGCATACAGTTATGGGACATGGAGTTGATTTTATGATGCATACCCACGCCTGGCACGGGAAAGCCCCGAACGATGAACAACTTGCAATTGGATTGGCTCAAAATCCGGAAACCATTGGAGATTATTAAAATGATAGTAATGAAAAAATACGTAGACACGGGCAAAAAGGATACTCGTTCCGGGTTTGGTGCAGGACTCACCGAACTGGGCAAAATCAATCCAAATGTTGTCGCTCTTTGTGCCGATCTCACAGGATCTTTGAAAATGGACGAGTTTAAGTCCAACCATCCGGAACGGTTTTTCCAGGTGGGTGTCGCCGAAGCAAATATGATAGGACTGGCAGCCGGAATGACGATTGGTGGTAAGATTCCATTTACCGGTACGTTCGCCAATTTCTCTACAGGACGCGTATACGATCAAATTCGCCAGAGTGTTGCCTATAGTCACAAGAATGTCAAGATCTGTGCTTCTCATGCGGGAATCACATTGGGTGAGGATGGTGCAACACACCAGATCCTGGAGGACATTGGCTTGATGAAAATGTTACCTGGGATGACCGTTATTAATACGTGTGATTTCAATCAAACCAAAGCCGCTACCCTGGCTATTGCAGAACATAAAGGACCTGTTTACTTGCGTTTTGGGCGACCTAAGGTTCCCAATTTTACACCCGAAGATCAATCCTTTAAAATTGGTAAAGCAGTACATCTGCAGGACGGAGAAGATGTAACTTTAATAGCAACAGGACACTTGGTTTGGGAAGCTTTGGAAGCGGCTGAAGCTCTTTCAGAAAAGGGAATTTCCGCCGAAGTGATCAATATCCATACCATCAAACCGCTGGATGAAAAAGCCATTCTGGACAGCGTTCGAAAAACGGGATGTGTCGTCACTGCAGAAGAACATAATTATTACGGAGGCCTTGGAGAAAGTGTGGCCCGTACCCTTTCAACTCATGCCCCGCATCCCCAGGAATTTGTAGCGACTATGGATACCTTTGGCGAGTCTGGAACTCCTGCCCAGTTGATGGAGAAATATGGTTTGAATGCAGAAGCAATTATAAACGCTACTTTAAAAGTGATCGACCGAAAGTAAAAAACGCAAGAAAAGTTCAGAAATAAGTATAAAAAAACTCGCAATGAAGCGAGTTTTTTATTGTGAAATATTTTCTTGTTAGCTATCGCTGTCCAGATAATCCGGTGTTCCGTCGCCATCCACATCGGGAAAAGTTACGTTTCCTTCTGCATCGATCTCGATTTCTTCGGAAGTTGGCCTTCCGTCGTTATCATCGTCTGGATCCACATAGTTAGGAAGTGTATCTCCATCGGTGTCATCATCCTCCTCCAGCTTGTTATTATTGATATCTTCAATAACCGATATAACGCCATCATTGTCCTGATCACCCACCTCAAAATCAAAGAGACTAAAGGTGAAGATAAGTTGCGCGTAAATGGGTATTTCTGAACCAGCTGGTGGGTTCACATAATATCCCAAACCGGCGGGAATGAATACTGCGCCTATCCCCGGATTGACCGCTTCCACGGTTCCATCGGGATTGGTGATCACATCTTCAGCGATATTAAATTCGGTCATGACATCCTGGAAACCATTTACAACCGCCGTTAGATCGAATCGAACCGGAACCACCGAGCCATCGAATAATTTGGTGTACGGTATAGTACTTATCTCCTCGTTGATATAGATCCCTTCGTAGGTAAGGGTTGCAATGTCCGGAAATTTTGGTTTGTCGGGGCCGCCACCCTGAGCGACATTCAAATAGTATAGATCGTAAGTTACTCCCTCGGCAACACGATCTTTGACCGTTTTGGAAGTAACCTGTTCGATAAGGGGTGTTTTATCGGAATTATCACCGGCGATCGTATCGAACACAATGCGGTAATCGAAATTGGCCGGTGGATTCTGGAATTCTTCGTAATTATAGAAATGTGTTTGCAAATATCTCTCCACTATGGCTATTGAGAGCGGTGCTTCTTCACCACGATCCCTTGCAGGAACAAAATTGGAGGGAGTTCCATCGTCTTTTTTACAAGACTGCCCGGCTAGAAGTCCCAGGATCATTAGTGGAAACAAAAAATAAACTTTCTTCATCTGCATTTTTTAGATGGCGCAAGATACAATTTTCCGTTATTTTTGTTTGATAATTTAACGCAGATTTAAAGGCGCTGTTATGAGGATTGACAAGTATTTGTGGTGCACACGTTACTTTAAAACAAGGAATATTGCCACCAAGGCCTGCAAAAAAGGAGCGATACGGGTAAACGGTGATATAGTAAAGCCTTCCAGGGATATCTTTCCTGGTGATTCGATCACTGTTCGGAGAGATCAGGTGCATTACCAGTTGGAAGTTATCGACCTACCCACAAATCGTGTAGGTGCGAAGTTGGTTAATTTATACCGAACCGATACCACCCCTAAAGAATCGCTCGAAAATTTACAATTTCTAAAGCTAGCGAAAGATCATTATCGCAAGAGAGGTGCCGGAAGACCAACGAAAAAAGACCGCCGGGATCTGGAAGATTTTGCAGACGACCTGGATGATGACCTCTAAGCCGGTTTCCTTATATTTGAAAAAACTACGAATGGATCATACAACCATCATTCTTGACAATCGCCAGATCAACCATAAATTGAAACGAATGGCATATCAGGTTTACGAGACCAACGTAAATGAAACCGAAGTGGTGATTGCTGGTATCATGGAAAACGGATTTAAGCTCGCCAGAAAATTACGCACTGAAGTTGAGCGGATTTCTCCCCTTTCAGTTACGCTTTGTGAGGTCAAGATCGACAAAAAGAATCCAACGGCACCGGTAAGTACGTCCCTTGAGCTTAGTGCCATTAAAAACAAGTCGCTGATATTGGTGGACGATGTTCTTTCTACCGGGACCACTCTTATCTATGGTGTCAAATATTTTTTGGACATTCCGCTGAAGCAATTTAAAACGGCCGTGTTAGTAGATCGAAATCATAAAAAGTATCCTGTGAAGGCCGACTTCAAAGGTATATCACTTTCTACATCACTGAATGAAAATGTGGCGGTGGTATTCGAAAAAAATAGCTGCACCGCGATTTTAGAATAGTTCGAGCAGGATTTGTTCTACGATCTCTTTCGGGTTCCTCTCGTCGCAATCGACGACAATGTCTGCCTGATTGTAATAAAAAGAACGCTCGAACAAATGTTTCCGAATAAAATCTTTCAGTGCAACCTCGGTTTCCAGATGGGCGATTAACGGACGATTATGTCGCTCGGGAAATAATCTTTGTGTAAGTACTTCCAGGCTGGTCTTTAAATATACGGTAATCGCATTTTCGTTCTTGTCAAGTTCGTCCATCACACGTCCATAGCAAGGAGTTCCTCCGCCTGTTGCGATCATAATTGGTTCGTCATGTTGCAATAAGTCGTTGAGTACTTCGACTTCCATATTTCGAAAGTAAATCTCCCCTTTCCTTTTAAATAGTTCGCTTATGGTCATTCCTTCGGAAGTAGCTATGACGTTATCCAAATCCTGAAAGTTCCGGTTCGTAATAGATGCCAGGAGTTGCCCGGTGGAGGATTTTCCACTTCCCATATAGCCTAATAACACCAAATGCATAAGCACAAATATCGCAATTAGAAAGGAATAATTGTTCGGGCTAAATATTTATCAAATAAAATGTAGTTCCTTTTGAATTATCAGTAGAATGATATTATATTTGCACCCGCCTACGCAGAGCACTTTTAGCCTGCAATGGCGGGCGTAGGCCCGCTATAAATTTTGACCTGGTAGCTCAGTTGGTAGAGCATCTCCCTTTTAAGGAGAGGGTCCTGGGTTCGAGCCCCAGCCAGGTCACAAATTTTCTTGGTATTTCAAGATGATCATTATAAGCAATGGGGCGAGAAGTTTACACTTAGCTTCGACGAAGTGAGCCCCAGCTAGAATACATAATGTCGAAAGTCGGAGCTTGGGCTTCGACTTTTTTAATTATACACCGAGGTGCTGGAACTGGTAGACAGGCATGGTTGAGGGCCATGTGTCCTTTAGGGCGTGTGGGTTCGATTCCCATTCTCGGTACAAGGGCTGTTCATAAACGAGCAGCCTTTTTTATTTCAGGCGCACGCCCTAACCGGGTGTGGCGAGGATGGTTTTTTGTAACTTTTTGGTGAACAAAAAACCGAACGAAGCCGTTATGTGAACATGTACTATTCTCGGTACAAGGGCTGTTCATAAACGAACAGCCTTTTTTATTTCAGGCACACGCCCTAACCGGGTGTGGCGAGGATGGTTTTTTGTAACTTTTTGGTGAACAAAAAACCGAACGAAGCCGTTATGTGAAAATGTACCATTCTCGGTACAAGGGCTGTTCATTTTGTATTTCGAGCACCAAACAACGATGACACAACGAAGGAATTACCAAATTACCTGTGTGTGCTCAAACAATTGTGGAATCCTTTAGCTGTTTTGTTGAAAAGTTATGTTAAAATATTAAACATAATTAACAATTCGAGTCGCTTTTACCTACCTTTAAGCCATAAAAGAAAAATTATGTTCATTAAGACTCAGTTTAGTATCAAGGATTTGGAAAACTTGAGCGGAGTGAAAGCACACACCATCCGGATCTGGGAAAAAAGGTACAATTTGCTTGAACCCGCCCGTACCGATACCAACATCAGGAAATATGATCTTCTCAATCTTAAGAAATTATTGAACGTAACTTTTCTCTACAATGAAGGGTATAAAATTTCCAAGATCGCCGGTTTTAAGGAAGATGAAATTAACAAACTCATCCAAGGCCTGGCAGAAAAGAATAAGGAAGACTACGCGCTGCAGGCTTTTAAGACCTCCATGTTCGATTTTGACCACCATTTGTTCACCAAAACCTTCAATAAACTAACCCAGGAGAAAACATTTCATGAAATTTTCTACGATGTGTTCATTCCATTGCTGGAAGAAATTGGCATGTTATGGCAAACCGGAACGATCGATCCTTCGCACGAGCGTTTTATTTCAGAATTGATAAAACAAAAGATCATTCTCAACATTAGTTTGATCCAGGATAAAAAGACGAAGCCCCAGACTCCCGCCTTTGCTTTGTTCTTGCCGTATGAAGAAATACATGAAATAGGACTCCTCTTCGCGAATTATGAGATCATCTATCACGGGTTCAATACAGTCTATCTGGGTACCAATATTCCCATAGAAAGTTTGAAATACATCCTAAAACACTACGACGACATTACCTTCCTTTCCTACTTTACAGTGAAACCAGACCAGGAAAGTGTCTATGACTATGCCAAGCGATTCGAACGCGAAATCTGTGCTGTAAAGCCAATGAAATTATGGTTATTGGGGTCAAAGGTTCAAAATGTCGTGCCAGCAAAACTTCCTGCTAATGTCAGTATTTTCCTAAGCCTGGACCAACTAAGACAAAAGCTAGACAAATTAAAATTGTCTTAAAGTTCGATCCATTAAGAATATTTGTTTAAATAAAAGTTATATTTGTTAAACAAAATGAAAAAACGAATTGCCATAGTGGGTTCGGGGTTTTCGTCCTTGGCTGCAGCTGCTTATCTGGCCAAAGAAGGTCATGAAGTGACCGTCTATGAAAAAAATTCAACCGTTGGTGGACGTGCACGTCAATTAAAAAGGGATGGATTTACCTTCGATATAGGACCTACTTGGTATTGGATGCCGGATGTTTTTGAGCGATTCTTTAATGACTTTGGAAAGAAGCCTGCCGATTATTACGAACTTATTAAACTCAATCCCGCTTATTCGGTATACTTTGGAGAAAACGATTTCATCACAATCAAGGATAGCCTGGAAAAGATTTGTGCTGCCTTCGAGGAGGAGGAAACAGGTAGCTCGATAAAATTGAAACAATTTATAGCCGAGGCAAAAGACAATTACGATATCGCTATCAAAGACCTGGTCTACCGTCCAGGCCTATCGCCGTTTGAACTCATAACCCCAGCTACCTTCAAAAAGATCGGTCAGTTTTTCAGCACCATTAGCAAGGAAGTTCGGAAAGAGTTCGATAATCCTCGTTTGGTATCCATCCTTGAATTCCCTGTACTATTCCTTGGGGCAAAGCCTTCCAAAACACCGGCATTTTATAGCTTTATGAATTACGCCGACTTTGGCCTGGGCACCTTCCATCCAAAGAATGGTATGTACAGTGTAATAGAAGGCATGCAAGCACTGGCCGAAAGCCTGGGAGCCGATATACAGACCGAGAGCGTCGTTGAAAAAATCAATGTTGAAAAGAACAGAGCAACAGGACTCAGTGTCAATGGCGAGAACATAGAAGCCGACATCATCCTCAGTGGCGCAGACTATCATCATTCAGAATCGCTGCTGGATTCCAAATACCGACAGTATTCGGAACGTTACTGGGATAAGAAAATATTCGCTCCTTCATCCCTACTTTTTTATGTGGGATTCAATAAGAAACTCAAAAATGTAGAACATCACACCCTGTTCTTCGATGTTCCCTTTGATGCACATGCACGTGAAATTTATGACGAACCCGCATGGCCAGAGGACCCACTGTTCTATGCTAGTTTTCCTTCGAAAACGGATGACACTGCGGCTCCTGAAGGAAAAGAAGCCGGAATCTTTTTGATTCCACTTGCACCGGGATTAACAGATATCCCCGAATTAAGGGAAGAATACTTTGAAAAAATAATATCCCGGTTCGAACAATTGACGAACCAGAAAGTTAAAAATAACGTTATATTTAAAGAGTCTTTTTGTATCAACGACTTTGTGGAAGCTTACAATTCGTATAAGGGCAATGCATATGGTTTGGCGAATACCTTATTCCAAACAGCGTTCCTTAGACCCAGATTGAAAAGCAGCAAAGTAAAAGGCTTGTTCTTTACCGGCCAATTGTCGGTTCCCGGTCCAGGAGTACCACCATCCCTTATTTCCGGGAAATTGGTTTCCGGCCTCATTCAAAAAGAGATTGCAAAATGAAAGAATTATTCGATACTGTTTCAAATACCTGTAGCAAGGAAGTAACACTGGCCTACAGTACCTCGTTCTCCTTGGCAACAAAGATGCTGGCACCCTCGATCCGGCAGGATATTTACAACATTTATGGCTTTGTCCGACTCGCCGATGAGATCGTCGACAGTTTTCATAACTACGATAAAGAAACCCTTTTCTCTCGTTTCGAACAACAGCTGAATGACGCCATGACCGATGGAATAAGTGTGAATCCAATACTCAACTCATTTCAACACACTGTAGAGAAATATAAAATCCCCAGAGATTTGATCGATGCCTTCATGAATAGTATGAGACTTGATCTCAGTAAAAACGAATATACCACCGAAGAAGAATACAGGGAATACATTTATGGATCGGCAGATGTAGTTGGGCTAATGTGCCTGAAGGTTTTTGTGAAAGGTGATGATTCTCAATATGAAGACCTAAAAGAAGCTGCTATGAGCCTGGGATCTGCTTTTCAAAAAGTAAACTTTCTTCGCGACCTTAAAGCAGATTATGAAGGTCTAAGCAGAACCTATTTCCCCAACACCAACCTGGAAGCTTTGGATGAAGCTGCCAAAAACAAGATCATTAACGAGATCGAAGGAGACTTTAAAAAAGGCTATGAAGGTATATTGCGACTACCCGCGGAATCCAAATTTGGAGTGTTTATGGCGTTCAGGTATTATAAATGTCTGCTCAAGAAGCTGCAGCGAACTCCGGCCATGAATATAAAGGATGCGAGGATTCGAGTACCCAATTATCAAAAGTTTGGTGTGTTTACCCGCAGCTATGTAAAATATCAATTAAATTTAGTCAAGTAAGGAAAAAAATGAATACGGCCCTTTGGATACTTATCTTTTTAATCACCTTTAGCGTGATGGAATTTATGGCGTGGTTCACTCATAAATATATCATGCATGGCTTTTTGTGGAGCCTGCACAAGGACCATCATAAAAAAGACCACGGAAGCTGGTGGGAACGAAACGATCTTTTTTTCATCTTTTATGCGGTAGTTAGTATCAGCTGTTTTATAGGTTGGCAGTATTATGGATTCTGGGCCGGTTTACCCATTGGATTGGGAATTTTTGCGTATGGAATTGCCTACTTTATGGTGCACGATATATTCATACATCAACGCTTCAAATTGTTCCGCAATGCCAATAATTGGTATGCACGTGGTATCCGCCGTGCACACAAGATCCATCACAAACATCTGGGGAAAGAGGACGGAGAGTGCTTTGGAATGCTCATACCACCTCTTAAATACTTCAAAAAGTAATGTATGAAGTATCTATATCTGTGGTTGAATATAGGTTCTTTTATCATTCCGTTTCTATTTAGTTTCCACCCCAGGCTTCAATTTTATAAGAAGTGGAGATCTCTGTTTCCTGCTATCCTGATCATGATGATTTTTTTCATTCCATGGGATATTATTTTTACCAATAAAGGCATTTGGGGGTTTAACGAGGCCTATATTTCGGGCATCCATGTACTGAATCTTCCACTGGAAGAATGGCTTTTCTTTATTTGCATTCCTTATGCATGCCTGTTTACCCATTACGCCCTGCTCGAATTATTCCCGAAAATATCAATTTCCACGACCGGGGTGAACATCATCTATGTGGTCCTTTGCTCCATCCTGGTGATTACGCTCTGGTTTTTTTACGACCGATGGTATACCCTGGTGAATTTTATATACGCACTCATCCTCCTGGGGATTCTCTACAATTATCGACGAAATTGGCTCAAAGAATTCTTTCCTACCTACCTGGTTATTTTGGTACCATTCTTTTTGGTCAATGGAATCCTAACGGGTACGGGAATCGACGACCAGGTGGTATGGTATAACGATGCAGAAAATCTTGGGGTGAGATTGCTCACAATTCCCGTCGAAGATATTATCTATAACCTCGGGATGCTGGCTACGGTATTTGGATTCACCGAATTCTTCGAACATCGCTATCACAGCAAAGTGATTTCTTAATATCGCGATAACTTTCCAATATAGCGCTGCGACTATTTTTTGTAACTTAGAAGACAGCTAATCAATGATCTAATGGCACATTCTTTCCGTGCGTCTGGCCTTTCTATTGTCAATATCTTGCGTTTTTTAAAACTACCGCAGTCGGTTTTAACTGCATCCCTGTTCTTTATGGTTTTCTGGAGCTTGGTCGCTTTTAGTACTGCGGAAGTTACTTCCACCTATAAATTGATCGTCTTTGAAGGATCTGATTGGTGCCGAAACTGTATCCGATTCAACCAAACGATTCTATCCGAAGAAATCTTCCAGAATTTTACCAGATCCCATGATATTCAAATTGAACGCATCGACTTCCCCCAAAAAAAGAAATTGGATCAATCCATACGAGAATACAATGCCTCTGTAGCAGAACGGTATCAATTCGATGGCCGCTTTCCTACAATTTTGCTGGTTTCTTTGGATGACGACCTCATCCGCTCATTAAGTTATACCGATGAGACACCCGAAGAATTCATCTCCCTGATCACATTTTATCTTCAACAGAAACAATGAAACGCTATACAAGAACCACCAAACTAATGGGATGTCGCTTTACCCTGGGGGTGATTGCCAACAGCCCGCTGCAAGCGACGAAATGGTTGGACGATGGAGTTTCAGAAATAGCCCGTATTGAAAGAATGCTTACCGAATTCAAGCCAAATTCGGTTACATCCAGAATCAATGAAGAAGCGGTCACTCACCCTGTCGTCATTCCGAAGGAAGTTCTAGACCTCATCGATCGTGCCAACCAGATCTCACGATTGAGCCATGGCTTCTTTGATATTACAATGGGGGCCCTAAAAAAGCTTTACAAATTCAATAATGAGGTATTTTTATTACCCTCAAAACACGAAATAAAGAGAGTCTTGAAGAAAGTAGGATACCAGGGTATTCATTTGGATCCTTCTCGATCGACGATCAGATTTCGTAAAAAAGGCATGCGCATAAGCTTTGCTGCTATAGGTAAAGGATACGCCGCCGACAAAGTGCTGCAATTATGGAAAAAGGAGGCAATACCAGGAGGTTTTGTCAATGCCAGTGGTGATCTGGCAGCTTTTGGAGCGAATGAGAAGGGCGATCCTTGGAGCATTGGTATTGCACATCCCGATAATCCAGAAACTACACTCTTCCGCTTACCCATCTTAAACTCGGCAGTAGCAACTTCTGGTGATTATGAACAGCATTTTGTTCACAAAGGGGTGCGCTATTCTCATACAATCGATCCGCGCACCGGTTATCCTGTATGCGCCATAAAAAGTGTTTCGGTCTTTTCACCAAGCGCCGAGCTTTCAGATGCGCTTGCAACCGCTGTCTCAAGCATGGGTATTAAGAAAGGATTGTCTTTCATAGAACAGCTCCCTAATACGCATGCCATACTTGTCGATTCGGAAAATCAAATTCATTTTACACAACAACTGCATTATGAAGCGGTATCTTAAAATAGTTTTTTGCTTAGTGATCTTCCTTATTTCAAACTCCTGTAAGGTAAGCATCAAACCCTACGAAAGAATTTATATAGACGATCCCCGAATGCAAATGCATATTACAGAGGATATGAGCTTTCAACATTATGTACATTCCATACGAGAGGGATCGGTTATGACTCAGGCAGAAAAAGGCAATGGAGGTTGTGGATGTAATTAGAGAATTGACCTATGAAACGGAGGTATATATTGGCGGGTACTTTGGCTTTCTACCTACTCTGGGTAAAAGGACAGGATAAGGATACCTTCAAGTTGAGCGAGACGCAGATCGACATTGTCTACAATCAATATGTGCAGGATGGTGATAATTCGGCGGTAACGGGAGGTGAAGGTACAGAGCGTCTTACAATTTATGGTCCGAGCTTCAAAATCAACCATTCCTTCGGCAAAAACAGCATTGGAATCCAATTGGGAACCGATGTAATCTCCTCCGCCTCCACAGATAATATCGATGATATAGTTTCCTCCGTCTCCAGATTGGATGCCCGTTCGTATGCCGATATTTCCTATACACGATTCCTTGAGCAGAATCGGACTCAAATCACTGCAGGATTGAGTCTCTCCATCGAATCCGACTATTATTCGGAAGGAAAATTTATAAGCGCCTCCAGAACCTCTCCAAATAAGAATACAACCTTTTCGGCTTCATTCCAGGCATTCAACGACGACCTGCGTTGGGGAAGGCTCGAAGGAGGTTTACTAAAAGATCCTGTAGAGCTCATTTACCCGGCAGAATTACGCTTCAAGGAATGGTATGACGAAGTAAAACGAAACACATATACCCTGAATCTGGGCGTTTCCCAGGTGATCGATGCTCGAAACAAAATGGGCTTGTATGGATTGCTTACCTTGCAAGACGGACTGCTGGCTACACCTTTTCACCGGGTATATTTTAACGACGGCTCGCTAGCCGTGGAGCAGCTGCCCGATTCACGTACCAAAATTGGCCTGGCCATTAAATGGAATAGTTTTATAAGCGGGAAAGTGATCCTGAGAAATACTGTCAATGGATATGTGGACGACTTCGGAATACAAAGTGTCTCACTGGACCATGAAACCTCGGTTAAGCTGGACGCAAGATGGGCGCTCTCCCCTTCGCTTCGGTTTTATACTCAAAAAGCCTCTAAGTATTTCGCACCTAAAGATCAACATGATGTATCGGAAAATTTTTATACCTCCGACTTTGACCTGTCCAATTTTCAGAGCTATGCGTTGGGATTTGCGGTAGCTCATACTCCGTTTGGGAAGAATCACAAAGCAACCAGAGACTTTACATTGCGATACAATTACTATGGAAGATCCAACTCGCTTACCAGTCACGCAGTTTCGTTTCGATTGGGGATTCGATCAAGACCTAAAAAACAATAACTTTGAAAAAGTCATCCTTTCACTATGCTCGCCAGGCGAAAATCCCGAATTAGTTTTTTTATACTGCTACTAGTCCTAATTAGCCTATTCATATTAATGAAGAAGAACTTTTCCTCCAACGAGCTACTAATACCTGTAGAATTAGACCAGGGAATAGCACTTCGAGCTTCGGACCTTGTTAATGTGACTGTAACACCCGCTTTCAACTATAGCTTCACAACCATGACAAAAGGTGCTATACAACACCTCGACCGCAACTATACTTATGATAACATCCCTGAAGTTTTGGAAGGGGGTTTACTTTTTCAAGGAATTCACAGACCGCCTAAGGGAACTTCCATTCGTTTGGAGGTGCGAAAGCCAGCCACTGTCTACTTTTTCTTTCATTCACGTGTTGACGGCGGGTATTCGCAAATCTTTGCAGGACTTCCCGCCTGGAAAAAGCATGACCAAGCACCACAATACGATGTGAAGAATGGAGACCACGGACTGGACATGACCATGTATTTTATGCATGTGGATCCAGGAAGCTATTCCATTCCCGCCACAACGGCAGATCGGGCCTGCTTCAGTATCGTGTTCCAGGAACATTGATCACTCTGCCAGCAGGGTCTCTAAAATTAGTTTGGTCGCATCGGAATCCCAATTGGCCGCCCCGGATTTTTTTACTACAATCTTGCCCGATTTAGAAATGACAAAAGTCGTGGGTAAGGAATAGCTTTGAATGGCTGTTGGAACTTGTTCCTTAGGGCGATAATTAGGAAAGTCGTATCCCTTCTTGTTTTTGAACTTGTCAACCCTATCGTGAGATTCCATGGATACGAAGTAAAAATCCACCTTTCCCCCATATTCATCAAATAAATTCTGAAGGGAGGGCATCTCGGCAACACAGGGCGGGCACCAGGTGGCCCAAAAATTGACCAGGGTCACCTTCCCTTCAGAATTTGAAAAGTTGACCCGCTCCCCGGCTTCGTTGTAGAGTATCCAATTGTAGTTTTGAATTGAGGTTTGCTTTTCCGTAGCTATTTCCGAAGGACTAAAAGCTATCAGCCTACTGAAGAATACCTTTACCGGCATGCCCGTTTGAGGGATCAATAATAATGCGATCACCACAACAATAAAAAGATTTCCCCAATTTTTCTTTATGAATGATTTCAACTTCATTTGAACTTAGTTGCATTATAATCGTTGGTATTACATAATACCTTAATAGCACGACTTGTTGATAGCCCCATTTTAATTCTTCTCGAATATGAATTAAGTTCGATGCACGATAGAACCAACTAATTTTCTCTAAATTTAAGCACATCTAACTAATTTTCCCATGAGTTCACGAAGAGATTTTGTAAAGAATACAGCCCTTTTGAGTGCGGGTTTGACACTGGCTCCACATTTAAGTTTCGCGGCGAACAACACCACAGCACTTGAGAAATTGAAGGTAGGGCTCATTGGAGTGGGACTTAGAGGTACCAATCATCTCCAAAACCTGCTCCAACGTGATGATGTAACCATAACCGCAATATGCGATATAGATCCCAGAAGGAACACCATCGCTTTGGACTTGATAAGAAAAACAGGAGCGCAAGATCCATTGGTTTTTGCGAAGAACGAATACGACTATAGCAATTTACTCGAATTGAAAGAGGTAGAGGCAGTGATCATTTCCACCCCATGGCTATGGCATACACGCATGGCTAAAGATGCTATGAACGCAGGAAAATATGTAGGCCTTGAAGTTTCCGCAGCAAACACCATGGAAGAATGTTGGGATCTGGTAAACACCCATGAAGAGACCGGTACCCATTTGATGATCCTGGAGAATGTGTGTTATCGCAGGGATATTATGGCCGTATTAAATATGGTAAAACAAAATGTATTTGGCGAACTTTTGCATTTCAGGTGCGGATATCAACATGATCTTCGATTTGTAAAACTGAATGATGGTAAAACGCCTTATGGTAAGGGGGTCGAATTCGGAGAAAAAGGGATTTCAGAATCAGTGTGGCGTACACAACATTCTTTACTTCGGAACGCCGATGTCTACCCCACGCATGGGGTGGGACCTATTGCCACGATGTGCAATATTAACCGGGGAAATCGATTTGTAAACATTTCTTCCATGGCCAGCAAGGGTGTTGGCCTTCATAACTATATTGTGAAGCATGGCGGAGAAGATCATCCAAACGCCAAATTGAAGTTCAAACAAGGAGATATCATTACCTCGATGATTAAAACGGCCAACGAAGAAACGATTATCGTGACGCACGATTGCAATTCGCCCCGACCTTATTCCCTGGGATTTCGAGTCCAGGGTAGTGAAGGTATTTGGGAGGTAGATGGAAACCGTATCTATATTGAAGGTAAAGCCGAAAAATCACATCGTTGGGATGATGCAACGTCATGGTTGGAAAGATTCGATCATCCTCTCTGGAAAAAGTATGGAACCTATGCGGAAGGATCTGGACATGGCGGGATGGACTTTTTCGTTTTACAGGCCTTTGTGGAATCTGCGAAACGCAATGTCGCACCTCCTTTGGATGTCTACGATGCAGCCGCCTGGAGTGCGATCACGCCGCTTTCGGAAGTTTCCATTGCGAACAATGGGAAATCCCAGGAGTTCCCGGATTTTACACGTGGAAATTGGATAAAGCGCATACCGTATAATTGGATGAAGGATTCGTATTAGTGGTAAGAAAACAAAAGATCAAGATAAGCTCTCCAGCCAGGGTTTGCCTCTTTGGTGATCATCAGGACTACCTGGGACTGCCGGTGATTGCATGCGCTATTAACCGCTGGATCAACTTGGAAGCTGTTGTAAACCATAAAGATCATTTTAGGATTAGCTTACCAGACATCCAACAGGAAAGGGTCATATTGCTCGATCAATTATTTGAAAAATTAGCTCCACAGGACCATTTGGCTTCTTCCCTTCGCGTGATGCGCAGGCACGGACATACTATAGACCAGGGGTTCGATGTTCATGTTAAAGGAAACATCCCGATCAACGCCGGTGTTTCAAGTTCTTCAGCCCTAGTAGTTAGTTGGATCCATTTCCTGATGCATGTTTTTGGCGGTGAGGTTAAGGTCACTGCTCAATCCATTGCTCAATACGCGTATGAGGCCGAAGTTCTGGAACATGACTCACCCGGCGGTAAAATGGATCAGTTCACAATTGCATCTGGAGGGACTGTTTATATCAAAACCGGTGATTCTTTTTCGGTTACACCAATTCACTGGGATCCTCCTTGCATGATCCTGGCAGAATCTGGCATTGCCAAGCAAACTATCGGTGTATTGGGAGATCTGCGAACCAGGGCCAACAAGGCAATAGAGGAAATAAAAACGCAAATTCCAGAATTCAAGATCGAAAACGCTACTTTAAAGGATCTGAACGGACTCATTGAACTGGTCGCCATAGATCTGGCACCTATATTTGAAGCTGCTGTTCGAAATCATCATATTACCTTAGCAGCCTACAAGGAACTGCAAAAAGTTGCTCCGAATATGAGTACCCTGGGAACATTGTTGAACGAACACCATGCTATACTGAAAAACAAATTGAAGATCACCTTGCCATTAATTGACAAACTAATCGATGGCTCTTTACGATCAGGAGCCTATGGTGCGAAAATTGTTGGTTCGGGAGGAGGAGGATGCGTAGTAGCTCTTTGTTCCGAAGAGAATAAAGATCGAATTATCAAGTCATTTACAGATAATGGCGCCAAAGCTGCCTATGAGGTGCGGGTGGCGGCTGGAACTAAATTAACAGAATGATAGCGTGAATGATACCTTGGTCATATTAGCAGCAGGTGCTTCTTCCCGAATGAAGCGGTCAAAACCTGTCGTCGGACTTACGCCCGAGGAGATCGAATTGGCAAACACTTCCAGTAAAGCCCTGATGGTATTGGGTAATGAAGGACGTCCAGTATTGGATTGGCTATTATTGAATGCCGAAAAAGCAGGATATACCAAGATCCTACTTGTAGTTGGTCAAGATGCCGAGGGGTTCAAACAACACTATGGTCCTCTGGATCACAATAATTCCTTCAAATCTTTAAGTATATCCTATGCCTATCAACACATCCCAAAAGGCAGGACCAAGCCATTTGGAACCGCCGATGCGGTTTATCAGGCCATGGAGCAGTTTCCCTACTTGAAGCAGACTGAATTTACAGTTTGCAATAGTGATAATTTGTATTCGCAGGATGCGCTGTTGGCATTGCGGAAAACCACTTACACGAACGCATTGATCGCGTATGATAAAGAGGGCCTTGATTTTTCGGAAGAGCGAATCGCAAAATTTGCGATTATAGTATTAGACTCCCAAGACCAATTACGAGATATTATAGAAAAACCGGATCCTGATACAATTTCAAACTACATGGATGATGAGGGGAAAATTCGGGTGAGCATGAATATCTTTAAGTTTTCAGGCGATGAAATCTACACGTACGTTAGGAATTGCCGGCCTCATCCTGTACGTGATGAAAAGGAGCTGCCCAGCGCGATCCTGGAATATTGTAATGAGCATTCACCTGGTTTCAAAGCTATTAATCGACATGAACATGTTCCAGATCTCACGTCCAAGGAGGATATTCTAATCATAAAAGACTATATAAATACTCATTTTTCTAACTAGCTGTTTTTTAGTAATCTTTCAAC
>JABDNM010000070.1 GCA_013043825.1 Flavobacteriaceae bacterium | reverse complement strand
GTGATACTCTTGCTGGTTTTTGGTTAATTACAATACAAAAGTGCATTCAAATCCCAGCGAGTTCAATAAGGCAATTGTCGTATTATGAGAACAGTAGGTGTGGAAATCGTTCTTGAAGGGTCTTTATTCTTTGTTGAAGTGCTGCCTGGAACTTTTTGTGCGAAGCGCTTTCCGGCTGAAAGGGTTTGTGATGTAACCCCTTTTGAATCCCGTCGACCTCTTGTTGAACGGATTCGGTAGCTGGATCCAACCAAACTTCCTTAAATGCATTCCAGATAAGGTCGATCGCCAAATCGTTGGGATGCACCAGGTCCCGGTCGTAAAAGCGGTAGTCCCGAAATTCATCCAGCATGAGTTCGTAAGAGGGAAAGTATTCATGGCTCACCAGGGCATGCAAACCGGCTAATAAATGCGCCTTACTCCGGGAATTCTCGATAATACCATCCTTGATATGACGAACAGGAGAAACCGTACTTATTATTTGCACCTCTTTGTTGAGAAGTTTCAAACCGGTAAATAATTCCTGCAGACAATTTGAGATCGCCGCTACCTCGGATAATTCCTTCGAAAACTCCTTCTGAGGAAGTTTGTGGCAGTTGCCTACAACCCGGTTGGTGGCTAGATGTCGATACCCCCATGCCGAGCCCAGGGTGATCACGAAATGAGTCGCATCACTCAGATGCTTCTTTAGTTCAGCCAATCGTTGGTTGAGGAGCGCTAGTAGTTCTTCTTTATTCGATGTTGTGATCAAGGAGTGAGTCTCCAGGCAATGCCAGCGATCGTCCTTCAGAAAAATATCGTCTTCAGTAAAAGCCAATTCGTTTATAGCTCGATCAACGATACGCTGGATCGCGAACGGATGGAACAGAACCCCAAAAGGATTGCAATGATGTTGAAATTTGAAATAATCGAGCTTATCACCAATATGCTGGGCAAAACAAGAACCCAACAATACAACCTTTGAACCATAATCAATGGTAGTATCCTGAGGAGAAAGCGGTATTTTGGTGTGAAGTCTCACTTGGCTGGAGGTATGTTATTCCAGAAAGGCCTTGATTCCATCCAACGCCTGTGGAATTCCAGTAGGCTTCTTCCCGCCTGCTGTGGCGAAAAACGGTTGTCCGCCCCCACCGCCATCGATGAATTTACCCAATTCACGTACAATGGTCCCGGCATTCAAACCTTTACTTTCGACCAGTTCTTTCGAGATAAAACAAGTGAGCATGGCCTTTCCGTCGTTTTTGGAACCAAAGAGTACTACCAGATCGTCGATCTCCCCTCCCAATTCAAAAGCCAGGTCCTTCAGGCTGGCCGCGTCCAGGTCAATGGCACTGGTAATAAGATTTACGCCATTGATGGATTCGATCTTTTGCTTGAGGTCGCCTTTCATATTGCCGGCTTTCTCCTTCAAAAGTTGCTGCACCTGTTTATGCAGGGCCGAATTCTCCTCCTGCATCTTTTCGATAACAGCGGCAGGGTCTTTCGCATTGTTCAATGCTTTTTGAACTTCTTTCAATGCTTCGGAACGCTCCATGAAGTATTGTTTGGCAGCGTCGCCGGTAATGGCTTCGATACGTCGAATTCCCGATGCAACGGCCCCTTCCGAAGTAATGATAAAATGCCAGATATCTGAAGTACTGGGAACATGAGTCCCTCCGCAGAGTTCCACCGATTTCCCAAAACGAATAGCCCGAACCGTATCGCCATATTTCTCCCCGAAAAGGGCTATCGCACCTTCGTCCATGGCTTGCTGATAAGGTATATTTCGCTGTTCATCCATAGCGATCCCCTCTCGAATTCGCGCATTCACAAAATCCTCTACCTGTTGCAATTCTTCGTTGGTCACCTTGCTGAAATGCGAGAAGTCGAACCGCAAATTCCGGCTGTGAACCATGGATCCTTTCTGGGTTACATGATCTCCTAGAATGTTTCGAAGCGCCTGGTGCAATAAATGGGTTGCCGTATGATTGGATGCGGTTCTGCTTCGTTGCTTACTATCCACAACTGCCTTGAAATTCCCTTCCGGATGAGTAGGTAGGTTTTTGGCAAAGTGTACAATCAGGTTATTTTCCTTTTTGGTATCTACGATATACACCACCTCTCCGTTTGAAGCCTCCAGGTATCCTTTATCACCAACTTGTCCGCCACCTTCCGGATAGAAAGGAGTGAGGTTGAATACGAGCTGATAAAGCTCTCCCTCTTTCTTGCTTTCCACCTTACGATATCGTGTGATCTTTACGTTGGTTTCCAGTAAATCGTAACCCACAAACTCTTCAGATGTATCGTCCTTTAGTACAATCCAATCTCCGGTTTCCACCTTGGTGGCGGCCCGGGACCGGTCTTTTTGCTTGGTGAGTTCTTTCTGAAACCCATCTTCATCCAACTCATATCCACGCTCCCGTAGAATAAGCGCAGTGAGGTCGATAGGAAACCCGAAGGTGTCGTAGAGTTCAAAGGCCTTTTCACCTTTCACCTTTTTGTCTTTACTGGATTCGATCACGTTTTCCAGCAGTACCAGACCCTGATCCAGTGTTCGTAAAAACGAGGCTTCTTCTTCTCGAATCACGTTTGTGATCAAGTGCTTTTCAGCATTGAGTTCCGGGAAGTAATTACCCATTTGTTTGACCAGAGTGGGTAAAAGCTTGTGCATGAACGGTTCTCGTTTCTCCAGGAAAGTAAATCCATAGCGCACCGCCCGCCTAAGAATACGACGGATCACGTAACCAGCTCCCGTGTTGCTTGGCAGTTGGCCATCGGCAATGGAAAATGCCACTGCCCGTATGTGGTCGCTTATCACTCGTATGGCAATATCCACCTTCTCGTCCTTCCCATAGGTGCTATTGGTGATGGCCTCCACCTCACGAATCAATGGCGTGAAGACATCGGTATCGTAATTGCTCTTTTTCTTCTGAAGCACCATGCTGAGGCGTTCAAAACCCATTCCTGTATCCACGTGTTGGGCAGGTAATTTTTCCAAGGATCCGTCGGCTTTTTTATTGAACTGCATAAAAACCAGGTTCCAGATCTCGACCACCTGGGGATGATCCTGGTTTACCAGGCTGGCTCCGGGAGATTTTGCCCGTTCTTCGGCAGAACGGATGTCTGCGTGGATCTCGCTACAGGGACCACAGGGACCCTGATCGCCCATTTCCCAAAAGTTATCATCATAACTGCCATTCAAAATACGTTCTTCAGGTACCAATTGTTTCCAAAAGTCGTAGGCTTCCGTATCACGATCAAGTCCTCGCGATGCATCCCCTTCAAAAATTGTGACGTAGAGTATATCCTTGTCGACACCATAGACCTCGGTCAAGAGTTCCCAGGCCCACTCGATGGCCTCTTTCTTGAAATAGTCTCCAAAACTCCAATTGCCCAGCATCTCGAACATGGTGTGGTGGTAAGTGTCCATTCCCACCTCCTCCAGGTCATTGTGTTTCCCACTTACGCGAAGGCATTTTTGGGTATCGGTCACCCGCGATTGTTTGGGTTCTTTATTTCCAAGAAAATACTCCTTGAATTGGTTCATCCCGGCATTGGTGAACATGAGGGTAGGGTCATCTTTTATGACCATGGGAGCCGATGGCACGATGGTATGCCCTTTGGATTCAAAAAACTTTAAAAACTTAGTACGTATCTCCCCGGAAGTCATAAAATACCTTTCATTGAATTTGTGTATCTTGGGTAGGTAAACAATTTCTATCTTTGCATTTCGTTTGAGAATTGTTCAATCCTTTCTATCAAGGGCAAAAATAGGACTTTTTAACATATGTCTAAGGTAAAATATTACTACGATAGTGACACTTTATCCTATCGGAAGATCGAACCCAAGAAGGGGCGTAAATTCGGACTCGTCTTACTTTCCTTGCTGGGGGTTGTCTTGAGTGGTTTCCTGTTATTGGTGATCTATTTGAACATTCCCTACGTTGAAACACCTAAAGAAAAGGCGCTGAAGCGGGAATTGGCCAATATGGAGCTTCAATACGATCTCTTGAATCGTAAGATGACCCAGGCCGAGGTTGTCCTTGAGGAACTGGCAAGCCGGGACAATACGATTTACCGGGTTTATTTTGAAGCCAATCCCATCCCGGAGGAACAACGCAAAGCGGGTTTTGGTGGGATCAACCGTTATAAAAATCTGGAAGGCTTCGATAATTCACAACTTATAATCAATTCACACAAACGACTGGATGTTTTGACCAAGCAGATCGTGGTTCAATCGAAGTCGTTGGATGAGATCACTATCCTGGCGGAAGAAAAAGAGAAACTATTGGAAGCCATTCCTGCCATTCAACCGGTGAACAATGAAAGTCTCACTCGAATGGCATCCGGGTTTGGCTATAGAACCGATCCATTTACCAAGGCCCGTAAATTCCACTGGGGGATGGATTTCACCGCACCTCGAGGTACACCGGTTTATGCATCGGGCAACGGGGTGGTGTCACGAGCCGATAATTCGGCATCGGGATATGGAAACCACATTCGAATAGACCATGGATTTGGGTATGAAAGTTTGTATGCCCACTTGTATAAGTACAATGTTCGAAAAGGACAGCGTATCCAACGGGGCGATCTTATTGGTTTTGTTGGAAGTACGGGGCGTAGTGAAGCTCCGCATTTGCATTACGAGATATTTAAGGATGGTGAACGCATCAATCCTATTAATTTTTACTACGGAAACTTAACTGCCGAAGAATTTGCCATTTTACTTGAAAAATCACAACAGGAGAACCAATCCCTCGACTAATGCACGTAGAACTACCCGAAAAACTCTACTATAGCATAGGTGAAGTAGCCAAGGCCTTCCAGGTGAATACTTCTCTAATTCGGTTTTGGGAAAAGGAGTTCGATGTACTGGAGCCCAAGAAAAATGCAAAAGGCAATCGCAAGTTCACCCCCAAGGATATCCGGAACCTGGAATTGATCTATCACCTGGTGAAAGAACGTGGTTTTACGCTGGAAGGGGCCAAGATCCATCTGCGTGAAAACAAGCACAAAACATTAGACAACTTTGAGATAATTCGTAAATTGGAAACAGTAAAAGCCGAATTATTAAAGATCAAAGAAAACCTTTAAAATCAACCAAACATGAAAAAATGGCTACCTGCGATTCTAATCCTGGGGCTCCTGCTACTGGCCGGAACCTATGCCGCTAACCTCAATAACCGACTTGTTGAACTGGATGAAGGAGTTTCCTCCCAATGGGGGAATGTGGAAAGTTCATACCAGCGTAGAGCAGATCTAATTCCGAACATCGTAAACACCGCCAAAGGCTATGCCGAATTCGAACAGGAAACACTCACCAGGGTAATAGAAGCCCGTTCCAAGGCTACCGCCGTCACCATAGACCCTTCAAACATCACACCCCAGCAACTGGAGCAGTTCCAGGAAGTGCAAAGCGGATTGAGTTCTGCATTGGCGAGACTATTGGCTGTCTTCGAGCGATACCCCGACCTGAAAGCCAATGAAAATTTTAAGGAACTCATCAACGAACTGGAACGCACCGAGAACCGAATCAATGTAGAGCGCAACCGCTATAACGATGAGGCGAGAAAACTGAACATTGAAGTTAAGCAGTTCCCGGCAAAGATCTTCGCCGGCATGCTTGGTTTTGATGAACGTGCTTATTTTGAAGCCGACGAAGGAACTGAAGATGCTCCTACCGTAGAATTTGACTTCGGATCCTAATGCTTAAGAATTCCTCCAAAGTAGAAGACTTTTTAACACGGAACGAAGAGGAAGAAATTATTGAAGCCATTCGTTCCGCCGAAAGAAATACTTCCGGGGAAATCCGTGTTCATCTTGAAACAAGCTGTGAAGGTGATGCGGTTGAACGCGCCGTAAAAGTCTTCGATTTCCTTCACATGAATAACACCCGGTTTGGAAATGGAGTGCTTATCTATGTAGCCGTAGAAGACCGATCCCTGGTGATCCTGGGTGATGAAGGGATCAACAATGCAGTCCGCAATAACTTCTGGGAAAGCACGAAGGATACTATCCTGGCACACTTCAAAAATGGCGCTATAAAAAAGGGGCTGGTCGCGGGAATCCACGAGGCCGGAGAACAACTGAAAGCTCATTTTCCCTATCGCCCGGACGACAGGGACGAACTTTCCAACGAAATCTCCACCGGATAATGACGCGATGGAGGACATATCGCACCACTCTTTTATGCCTGGGATTGTTTCTTTATGGCTTTATCGTCTCAGCCCAGTTCGATATTCCACCCAAGCCATCCAAAGCAGAACAGACTGCCGTTTACGACTATATCAACCTCCTTTCACCCAATGAGAAAACAGCATTAGCGAACAAATTAATTCGCTATGCAGATACCACTTCCACCCAGATCGTTGTGGCCATTATTAGCAACACAAAGGGAGAAGATATTTCTTTTTTGGGTGCCAAGTGGGGACAAAAATGGGGTGTAGGCCAGGAAGATGAGGACAATGGAATTTTTATTATCCTCGCCAAGGACGACCGAAAGATCGACATCAATACCGGTTACGGTATCGAGTATCGCATGAGCGATCGGGATGCCGAGCGTATCATCAACCGGATCATGGTACCCGAATTCAAGAATTCGAACTATTATTCGGGGCTCGACAAAGGAACCGATGCTATCATGGCTGCACTTGCA
>JABDNM010000069.1 GCA_013043825.1 Flavobacteriaceae bacterium | reverse complement strand
CCGATGCGCTGGGAGCAGGTGATAGCCTAATCAATTCGTCTGTTGTGCTCGATCAGGATCATGTCCAGGTGTGGGTGGATTCGGCCTTATTGAAATCACATCTTTCAGGATACCGAGGCAGTGTAACCTTCCAGGGTTCGTCACTAGCCAAACCTAATACCACTATTCAACTAAAAGGTGTGGGGGATCGATTTAACGGCAACGCCTTTATTTCGGGGGTGGTCCATACGGTAGGCGAAGGTGCCTGGAATACGGAGGTGCGCATTGGACTTTCTTCGGAATGGTTTGTGGAAAAACATCCGGTGGTCGCTCCCAATGCCTCGGGACTCATTCCCGGTATCAAAGGGCTTCAAACCGGGATCGTCCAGAAAATTGACAGCGATCCGGATAAAGAATTCAGGGTGCAGGTAGCAATACCCATCCTTGGAGCCGATGGTGATTACGTTTGGGCACGCCTGAGTTCATTTTACACCGGAAGTGGTTTCGGGGCTTATTTTATGCCGGAGATCAATGATGAAGTGATCCTTGGGTTCATGAATGACGACCCGCGTTTTCCGGTTATTTTGGGGAGTGTGTTTAGCAGTTCGATATCCCCTTCAGAAACACCCGAAGAAAAAAATAATATAAAAACGCTCTTAACCCGAACTGGGATGCAGCTAAAATTTGATGAGGAGAATAAGGTCATAACCGTACTTACTCCCGGAGGCAATACCATGGTATTTAGTGATGCGGATAATGGCATCACCATAACCGACCAAAACAGCAACCAGATTGAAATGAACGACTCGGGGATCACGGTCGACAGTAAATCGAGTCTAACGCTCCAGGCGGCAACAGATGTTACCATAAAAGGGGCGACAGTCTCGGTGAGCGGTGAACAATCCTACAGCTGCTCGGCCGGCCAGGTCTCAATATCGGGCGACACGACCACGGATATAAGCGGTAGTGCATCTTGTGGGATCTCCAGTAGTGGAGAAATGAGTGTTAAAGGATCAATCGTAATGGTAAACTAATGAAAGAATCGTACAAAAAAAGCAAGTCATTTCTGGGTACCGGTTGGGGATTCCCACCAACCTTTCATGACGATCCCTTGATGGGCGTCGAAATGGTATCGAATGAGCATGACATAAAGGAGGCGCTTGAGATACTGCTCAACACAAATCTGGGTGAACGGGTCATGCTTCCGGAATACGGGTCGGAGTTACAGCATTTTGTGTTCCAGCCAATAACCAATTCGCGTATTCACTTCCTCCGGGACATCATAAGAACAGCCATCCTGTATTACGAGCCACGGATTAAGGTGAATGACATTCAGATCGATCAAAAAGACTACCAGGAAGGAATCATTCGTTTGGGTATCAAGTACACGATCAAATCCAACAACAGTCGGTTTAATTTGGTTTTCCCCTACTATAAGCAGGAAGGAACGGACATCCCGGTGTTGTACCATAAACATGTAAGACAGACAGCTCTTAAAGAATAAGAATGGGAGACAAAAAGAAAGATAGCACAGGGATCAAGAAACGAAACGGTACGATACGTGACAGCCGTTTCAATCGCCTGCTCCTGGAAAATCCCTTCCGGATCGACGACAGATCCAGCTGGGATCACCTTGCATATATTGCTTCTTATCTCGAAAAATTAAACTATTTCAACCTAGAAAATCGAATTGAAGGAGACTGGAAGAAATTGGTGACCAGAGATTCGCTCATCTATATGGCAACCATCATCAATGAGCCCACAGACGATCTCGCAAAGCTCATAAAAGAATTTGACCATAAGCACGTGCAAGATGAAGATGATGCCAAAGAAAAGATCATTGACTCCCTGGCTAAGTGGTGGGATCGAATTCAGGAATGGGCCAACAAACTCTATACCATCAAGGAAAACGACCTTGCCGACAAGATTCTAAGCAGTCCCATTGAACGGATCAAATTTAAACGCGATTTTATCGATGAGGATGGTGATGGTAAGCTTGATATTGAAAAATTAAAGGAAACTGCCAAATCGAATTCGGAAAGTGCAGAAATACTGGATGCCATCCTGCATGACTTCCAAAAGGCCATCGCCCATATTAAAGAAACGACTAAGAGGTATTTTGAAGCGAGGTTTTTAGATAACGACAGTCATCTTCCTCAAAATGCCATGTACATCACTTTTGTGTTACTTTATCTGCGCATTGTCGACAAGTTAAATAACGTCTCGCAGCGGCATCTCGATTTTTACTATGAAGATATACTACGCCAAGAGACCAAGCGGGGCACAAAGTCCAGGAGCATCTTGAACTTTACGTTGCAGCCCATTGTAAATCAAAGTGTGATCCCAAAAGGAACATTGCTTTCGGCGGGGAAGATCCTGGAC
>JABDNM010000063.1 GCA_013043825.1 Flavobacteriaceae bacterium | reverse complement strand
AAATGATGAGGTGGAATGGTTGGAAGAGTTCGATCAGCACGATCAAAAAGAGTTGGAAACCGAAATGGAGAATTACATTCGTGAGGCCACAAAGTTCTACGATCGGGAAATCGCACGATACGATGCTTGAGCAATTGCTGGAATACGATACCGACCTTTTTTTATTTCTGAATGGATTGGGAAATGAATCCTGGGATGGGACATGGAAGTTCATCTCCGAGAAGTTCGTTTGGATCCCGCTTTACGCACTCATGTTGTACTTGATCTTTAAAGAACTGGGTTGGAAATCAACGCTTGTGGTGATGGTCGCTGCAGCCTTAATGATCACTGCTACCGATCAGCTGGCAAACTTATTCAAATACGGAATTGAACGACCCAGACCGTGCAGGGTGGACGCTTTACAGTCCAGCATTCGGTTTGTAGCAGATGGTTGTGGACGCTACGGGTTTTTCTCTGCCCACGCCGCAAGCTCCATGGCTGCTGCCGTTTTCATTGGATTGATCCTGCGGAACAAGTTTAAATATCTTCCTTTCCTGCTACTTTTCTGGGCCGTGCTTGTGGCTTTTAGTCGCATCTATCTTGGGGTACATTATCCACTTGATATTGTTGTGGGTATGTTTTTCGGGGGAATTTTGGGATGGAGCTTCTACAAACTCCAGGCATGGTTGAACCGCAAATGGATCAATCGGGGCTAAGGTCTGAACTAACAAAATCATCTTTTTTTCACCAAATACAGATCGCGCCACAATCGCGGTCGGTGAGTCCGTGTTCCGGGAGCTTGTGGATTCATATCGTAGCGGCTCACCTTTTCGATGGAGTAATCTGAAAAGACCTGTTGGAAGTCTTCAAGATTTTCCTCGGCGATCAATATTCCGAAGGACTCTTCCGAAGGGATTTCAGTAATGCCATCTTTGGTAAGCACCGGAATGGATTTACCATAGGCCCAAATCAATTCAGGGGTAAACCCACCAAATTCATAAACTTCCACCTTTGTATCTGCCTGCCATTCGTTAAGTAAAGCTAAGCTTTTGTATTCCGGATTATAAGTGATGGTTCTGGCGATGGGCATTCCGAAGCAAATCACGGCCATGATAAAGGCAATGGTTAGGAAAAACACCGGTTTGATATTCTTCCGGATTAAACTCCGAAGCATAATAAAACCGATCATAAATAGCGTTATCGAAAGTAATACATACCAGAACCAATAACCTTCAAGACGATCTCCAAGGTACAAATATCCGGCTAGAGGGAATGCGAGACCAATGATGGAGATCAACCCAAAATTGAAGTATACCGGAAAGGTTTCCCGCCAATCTTTTAAGGCCTTAAATCGTCTTATGAGATAGTCCATGTAAAAGGCCGTGTTAAATGCCAAGGGTATAAGTACCGGAAGCAAATACCTCGATTTCTTTTCTGGGATAACAGAAAGTAAAATCACCGATCCTATGGTCCACAAGAAGGTAAACAAATACCCCTTTTTATCGAAGACACGATCTCTCAAATATGGAAAGAGCAAGCCGATAAATGCAGGAATTGTCCAAACTCCACTTTGAGTAAAGAAGCTCCAATAATAGTAGAAGGGTCGAATGTTGTAGCCTGTCCAATTGCTTGTCTCCCGCTTTGTGATCTCTGTGACGGTTTCAGGATCGAAGGCATAGGTGTACCAGTACCACCAGGCCGAAAGCAGGAAGGATGCGAGCAGGAATAGGAAGAGCGGAATGATCTTTCTTTTCAGTGAGTTGAATTTATACACTATTCCGAAGGAAATAAGAAAGGGTAGGAGCAGGACATACATGGACACGGGTCCTTTGCTCATAAAAGAGGCTCCAAAAAAGAGTGCCGCCAGCAATGCCGAGGGGTACCCTTTCCCTTCCGAAGTAAAAAAAAGGTATAGTTGGTAGATGCAAACCATCATAAATCCGTGAGCGAATATGTCCCAGTTGGCGTCTCTTCCTGCCGAAATAACATAAAAGGAAGTAGCCAGGATCAAAGAGGCGATGAAAGCGAAAGACCTATTCTGGAAGATCTTTTCTGAAAATTTGAACGAACTCACGACCAAAACCAAGGCTAGCAGGGCCGCAGGAACTCGAAGAGTAAAGATATTTTTTAGTCCGAATAGCGCTCCCGACAATGCCGTGAGCCAGGTTGGCAGCGGTGGTTTTTGATAACGAGGTTCACCATTGAGTGTTGTGAGGATCCAATTCCCGTCTTCCAGCATCTCCCGTGCAGTTACGAAATTGCGTGCTTCCATGATATTCACTACAAGCACGTCCAGGTTGGCAAAGAAGATCGCCAGGCAGGCGACAACCAACCAACCCAATGGATTTTTTTCAAGCCACTTCATCTTTTTGCTTTCTCAATAGGTAGATATTGCGCATATACACAAACATTCCGATGGAATGTGCTAAAAATAATACTTTATCCACTCTAATAATGGCATAGCTGAGGATGAGTATGGATCCTGTTAAACTTATAGCCCAGAAACCCAGCGGTAGATGGGATTTTTTTATTCGTTCAGAGATCATCCATTGATAGACAAAACGGAAGATAAATACCAGTTGGGCGACGATACCAAGTGCCAGCAACCAACCTGGGATGTTCTCATTGCGTAACAACTTGTCCAGATCCATGACGTTGTTGTTGTAGGCATATATCACGATGAGCACCGGGAATAGTAACAAGAACCAACGGAAACCGATGAAC
Source organism: Flavobacteriaceae bacterium (assembly GCA_013043825.1). Classification (GTDB taxonomy): domain Bacteria; phylum Bacteroidota; class Bacteroidia; order Flavobacteriales; family Flavobacteriaceae; genus Aureisphaera. The sequence continues at coordinate 14,952 of JABDNM010000063.1, read as the reverse complement.
ATCTTCTCCCATACTTTCTGCAATTGAAGATTCCTAATGTAAATGAAGTAAGTGAGGGACTGCCCTAGCATGATCGAGAAATCCTCTCGCAAGTAACCATAGACAAAGAAAATAACCGAGGCCAGTAAACTGAGTTTCCAGAACAGGGATGGTGTAACTACTCTTTTGTGCTTTTCTGAAAGAAGTAGTTGCACTAAAAATCGTGAAAAGAACAAACCCTGGCCCGCGAATCCAATCAAATCGATATAGGTGAAGTCCAGGCTCATCCTTTATCTTTCACTTCATAATTAATGTATTTTTTCTTCATCCAGAGGTAAGCGAAGCAATCCATCAATGGGCCAATAAGCCTATTCCAAACACCATACTTGGCTTTTCCGGCAATTCGAGGAAAATGTTGCACCGGCACTTGAAGGATTTTTCCGTTTTGTAGCAGAATCATGGCAGGTAAGAAGCGATGAAGCCCTTTGAACATAGGAATACGCTTGGCGTATTCGGTTTTGATCACTTTCAGTGGGCAGCCGGTATCATCCATTCCATCACGTGTGAATGCACGCCGTATGCCGTTCGCGATCTTGGAAGACATTTTTTTTACAAACGAATCTTTCCTGTTAGCACGTACCCCGGTAACCAGGTCATAATCTCCTATGTGCTCCAGCAACAAGTTGAAGTCGGAGGGAGCCGTTTGCAGATCGCTGTCTATATAACCTACCAAGTCACTATCCGCATGATCGAAACCCGCTTTAATGGCAGCACTTAAGCCGCGATTTTCTTTAAAACTGATGAAATGAAAGTTCGATTGGCGGGCACAAATAGCCTCGATCAACTCCTCACTGCGATCAACGGACCCGTCATTTACAAAAAGTATGGATGTTTTTTTTGTGGCTATTTGGGTGTAGGCTACTAATTCCTGTTCAACCCGTTCTAAATTTTCTTCTTCGTTATAAACCGGTACAATGATGGTGAACTCGTACATGCCCTGTTGGTTGTTTGCTGCAAAAGTATTTCTTTTTTCAAGAATGGGCTCAATTTCAAAAGAACAATAAAAAACAGTTAATTTGCAGTCTGAAACCGCTATTATGAAAGTATTGGTTACCGGTGCCGCTGGATTTATAGGATCACATACCTGCGAGCGATTGCACGATCTTGGACATGAAGTGATCGCGATAGATAACTTTTCGGGATACTATGACATTTCTTTAAAACAGCTGAATGCCCGGGACCTCGCGGAGAGAGGAATCGTAGTTCACCCAGTGGATCTAAGAACCGATGACCTTTCCGAGTTAGTGACCAACACCTTGGATTTTATATTTCATTTCGCTGCTCAACCAGGAATTTCAGCCAGCAGTACCTTCGAAGAGTATTTTTCGAACAATGTACTCGCCACCCAATACCTTCTTGATCGAATTGAAGAACTTCAGAAGAAACCCTTTTTTGTCAATATTGCAACCTCCTCCATTTATGGCTTGCAGGCTACGCTCACGGAAGATGAAGCTCCTTTGCCTGCTTCCTGGTATGGGGTGACAAAATTAGCTGCCGAACAGTTGGTTTTAGCCTATTGCCGAAGAGGATTACTTAAGGGAACCTCCTTGCGACTGTACTCTGTATATGGCCCCAGGGAACGACCGGACAAACTCTACACCCGTCTCATTGACTGTGGATTGAACAACAAGCCATTTCCACTCTACCAGGGTAGCGAAAAGCACCTTAGGAGCTTTACCTATGTACAAGACATTGTTGATGGCATTGTAAGTATCCTTGACCACAGGGATGCAAGCAATTGTGAGATCTTTAACCTGGGAACAGAAGAGGAGAATTCGACGGCCACCGGGATTGCCGTGGTGGAAGAAATTTTGGGAAAGGAAATCAACATTGAGAATAAACCACCCCGCCCCGGAGATCAGTCACGTACAAAAGCCAATATCGAGAAGGCCAGAAAAATACTCAACTATGATCCCAAAACAGGCCTGAAAGAAGGATTGGAAGCACAAGTAGCGTGGTTTCGGGAAAAATTCTAAGATACTAACTTGAATTCTTAAAGCGTTAGTTAATAAAGAACAACATGCTTGCTGCACTTCAGTTGATCACCTTACTACAAGGAATTTTTTTATTGTCTGTCCTCTTTATGAAACGCAAGACCTATAAGCAACCGGCTCTTTGGTTGCTGTTTGGAACCATCCTTGCGATCCTGTTCTTTGTGATTGGAGATGATGAGAACAATTTGTTCACCCAGGAGATCGATTGGTTCTTTTTCGACGCTTCCTTGTTTATCACCTTTTTGTTTCTGTTTGTAAGATATTATGTGTCGGGTAGAACTTCTTTTCTAACTGCGGATATTTTGTTCTTCGTGCCAAATATGTTGTATTTCGCCAACGAAGTGTATGAGGCGATGTTTGGAGCTACCGAAATTTTGGCTATCGAGATCATGGAACTTTGTATCGAATTGACGTTTCTAGTATATCTCATTCTCACGATTCGAACCCTGTTCTTATCTCGCAAACAGCGCTGGATGTTGTTCTTCGTGATCCCCCTCTCTCTGCTCATGAGTGCCTCAATGCTGAACGAAGTTTTGGGATGGTTCGAACTTCCGGAGATCGTATTGTTCAATGACGCCAATTTCAATACACTGACCCTGGTGACAGTAGCCATACTCTTTTATTTCATCACTATGAAATTAATTGTTGCGCCCACACAAGTCCTGCTGAAGAATGAGACTGAAAAATACCAAAGCTCGGGACTGAATAAGAATCTTATTGAGACTTACAAACAACGCATAGTCGATTATATGGAAGAAGAACAGGGCTTTACAGATTCAAAGTTATCACTTACCTTGCTTTCACAGCGACTGGAGATTCCCAAGCAATATATTTCAGAAATTCTAAACGTTCACCTTCGTACCAACTTTCAGGATTTTATAAACAAATACCGCATTGATGCTTTCGTGGATTGTCTGAAAAGTAATCGATACGATCATTACGCGCTTATGGGCATCGCCAGTGAAGTGGGATTCAATTCAAAATCCAGCTTTTATGCTTCCTTCAAAAAACACAAGGGCCTCACTCCCACAGAATACAAAAAAAAGATGCTGCTGGTGGAGTAATTGGTCCGAAAGACACATTCTGGACAACCTTCATTATCTATTCTAAATTCTTAGATCGAACTTAGCAGGGATTAGTAGTTAGCGATAATGCGAAAGCTTCTTACAACCTTAATTTTTTACCTGGGTTTTCTACCGTTCTCACCCGGAGTCCTGGCACAGGACCCAACGGTTGAGACAATAGGTGACGTAGGCATATATGCCATGCCGGTAGTAACCTTGGCAACCACTTTGATCCTCGAAGATTCAAAAGGTACCTGGCAATTTACCAAAGGACTCATTTTAACGGAAGCGGTTACTTTTGGTCTTAAGGCAACGATCAATAAGACTAGGCCCGATCTTAGCAATCAGAATGCATTCCCTTCGGCACATACTTCAACTACGTTTCACAGCGCATCTTTTATTCACAGGCGGTATGGCTTCAAGTACAGCATTCCTGCCTATGCACTCGCCGGATTTACTGCCTTCAGCCGCATCGATGCTAATAAGCACGATGAATTCGATATCCTGGCTGGAGCGATCATTGGAATTGGAAGTAGTTGGTTATTTACTTCCGAATACCAAAAGCAATCCATGAAACTCACATTTACAAATTCACAGGGAACCTATTTATTTGGCTTTTCCTATACATTTTAAACAAATTCCTAAATCATGAAATCAATAAGCAACCTTCTAGCCGCAGTTCTTTTGGCTATCTCGACCTCCTGCTCATCAGGAAAGATCCAGGTGCCGGAGGTAGTGACGCAAGCATTTGGACAGAAATACCCCCAGGCCACGGAAGTGGAGTGGGAGCAGGACGAAAATATGTACGAAGTTGAATTCGAACTTCAGAAAATCGAATATACCGCCACTTATAACGCGAGGGGCAAGTGGGTTGGAACTGAACACCAGATCACTTTAGAGGATCTTCCCACAGCTGCCCGCACCTTATTGCAATCGAAATACTCCGAATACAGAGTCGTTGAAGTTGAAGCTGTTGAAGATCCAGATGGCAATAAATTCGAAGTTGAGATCAACGGGAATGCCGAAGTTCTTGATCTTCTGTTTTCGGAAGAAGGCAGATTGCTTAAGACCGAAAAAGACGATGAGGATCCGGACGAGGATGACGGGGAAGATGATGATGGGAAAGAAGAGAATATCGATAACAACGAAGACGAGGATTATGAAAATCGAATTATGAACGACTGAAACTCCTCGAACATCTCTGGAATTATCAGTACTTTTGGCGCAGTTTTCACTTTTAATTCATGGATCGTAGCCAGAACAAGTATGCATATTTAAAATGGGTGGTTTTCGGGATCATCGGGTTACGAGCACTCCTGTTATTCTTGGTTCCTTTACTCGATAAGACTGAAGCTCGCTATGGTGAGATTGCCCGACTCATGCACGAAACGGGGAACTGGGTGATGTTGCAATTCGACTATGGTGTCCCTTTTTGGGGAAAGCCGCCACTTTCCACCTGGCTATCGGCATTTAGCTTTGAGGTCTTTGGAGTGAATGAGTTCGCAGCGAGATTTCATTCTTTCCTCATCGCATTATTGATTATCTGGCTCATCATTAAATTCCTGAATATACAAGGAATTGCGCGCTATGCGCTGGCCTTCATCTTGCTTACCATACCGGAGTACCTGCTGCACGCAGGGGTGACATCTACAGACAGCGCCCTGCTACTGGGGGTTGTCCTCACCTTCCTGTCCGTTTGGAAAACTGTTTCCGAAGAAAAAAGATCACTATGGTCCTATCTGTTCTTCGTAGGAATTGGGATAGGACTTCTTGCCAAAGGCCCCATCGTAATTATTCTTACTGCTCCGCCAATTTTTATCTGGTGTTTCCTCGGAAAAGGCCGCTTCAAGCTCACCTTCACCAAGTTACCCTGGATACTTGGGATCATTGTTACAGCAGCCATTGCTGTGCCCTGGTACTGGTTAGCTGAAAAAGAAACTCCAGGATTTATCGATTATTTCATTGTAGGAGAACATTTCAAACGTTTTACCGAATCGGGTTGGTCGGGTGATAAATATGGCTTTGCCAAGTCGCAGCCTCTGGGAATGATCTGGCTCTTCTTGTTGGCCTTTGCGTTTCCATGGATCCAGATTCTCGCAGTCGTGCTTTGGAAGCGTAGAAAAGGGATTTGGAAGGACCCCTGGGTGTCGTTCCTGTTATTGTGGATGTTGTGGACCCCTATTTTCTTTACTATCTCAAGGAATGTGATACATACTTACATCCTTCCTTCAACCATCCCAGCGGCCTTGCTCATCTTGCACTACTGGAAGCAAGAGCGACATTGGGTTAAATTGGGAATGATCTTTCCTGTCCTGGTTGCCCTTGCCACACTCACACTGTGGGTCACCGGCACGTGGAGAAGTGTGATGAACACCGATAAATACCTGCTTCAGGAACAGAAAGTGACAACCAACAACAAGGACGTTGAGGTGGTTTACTGGATGCAGAAGTCCTATTCCGGCCGTTTTTACTCTCAGCGGAAAACCTCGGTCATTGGAACGCATAAGGCTTTAGATTCCTTAGTATCTTCGGAAGAAAGGTTTTTTTTACTTGTGCAGCGAAAGCGGGAAAATGAGATCCCGGAACGTGTTAAATCGCAGCTTGTTCGGCTGGATTCCAGCCTTCAACGTAATTTGTATATAAAGCGAGAAGAGTAAGCTCTATGAATTAAGTTTGGCGAGACTCAACACCTTTTCTGCCGCAGCAAACGGGGTGGTTCTGTTTTCTGAAAGAAGTTCGAGTTGTTTTTCAAGTTCTTTTTTAACCTTGGGGTGTTCGTAGAACTCTCTTTTTAGTCTTGAATCAATGGTTTGCAAAAGCCAGAATCTATTCTGTTCCTTTCTTTTCTTCTGAAATGTGCTTTTCTCCTTCGCCAGCTTTAAATAGCCTTCGATGAGATTCCATACCTTATCAATGCCTTCATTGTGGAGTGCCGAGCAAGTTAGCGTTTCAGGTCTCCAGCCATCTACCTTAGGAGGGTAGAGGTGAAGGGCCCGGTTAAATTCGGTTTTCGCCAGTTTAGCAGCTTTAATATTTTCGCCGTCTGCTTTATTGATGACAATGGCATCGGCCATTTCCATGATTCCGCGCTTTATGCCCTGCAACTCATCACCCGCGCCGGCAAGTTTCAGCAATAAGAAAAAATCGGTCATGGAATGTACCGCTGTTTCACTCTGTCCAACTCCCACGGTCTCGATGACAATGATGTTGAATCCAGCCGCCTCACACAATAATATGGCCTCCCGTGTTTTTCTGGCAACACCTCCCAGGGAATCACCACTAGCCGAAGGCCTGATAAAAACTTGCTCGTTATTTACCAGGGATTCCATGCGGGTCTTATCGCCTAATATGCTGCCTTTACTTAAGGAGCTGCTGGGATCTACGGCCAAAACCGCGATTTTTTGTCCTTGCGAAGCTAACATCGTTCCAAATTGTTCAATAAAGGTACTCTTACCTACTCCAGGCACCCCGGTAACCCCTATACGAATGGAGCGGTTGGCATGAGGTAAGCAGGCTTCGATGAGTTCTTTGGCCTGTTGTTGGTGTTTGGATGCGGTGCTTTCTACCAGGGTAATGGCGCGGCTCAAGGCGGTTCGGTCTCCCTTGAGCAATGGATCGATCAATTCGGCAGTAGTAGGAATTTTGAGTCGGCTATTCTTTAGCTTTTTGGCTGCAGTTTTACTGAGAGAATCGGGAGGAATGATCCCTTTCTTTTCTTCCAGCGCTTGTTTGTCCTTCGATGATCTTCCCACGAGCCGGCGTTTACTTCACTTGCATTTGTAGAGGCACCACGACCTGGTCCCAGGAGAAAAGTAATACCATGGTTCCATTTTCACCCTCTATGACATTGATCGAGAAATCTTCCTGCACTGAAATACTTTCAGAAACGGTTGCATCCACCACCAGCGCGTCATGTTCGGCTTCACGCATCGCCTTGGAATCTTGCCACCGAACACCCCAACTATACATTTTACGGTTAAAAATGACACTCCAGCTATCCTCACGCGGGATGGTCCAGAGGGTATAAGTTCCTGCTTCCAGCGTCTTTCCGTCAATTAGGAGGTCTTTATTGGTTGTGAAGGTGGTAGCTTCGTTGGCTCCGGTTCTCCATACTTCGCCATATGGCACCAGCTCTCCGAAGATCGCCCTGCCCTTCTTTCCGGGGCTAGAATAGAAAAGATCGATAACCAGATCTCCCTGTGTGTAAGTGATCTGTTGTTCAGGGCTGTGTTTTTTTGTGTTTTTTTTCAGGATGGGTCCCACCACCAGGAAGAATATCAGTCCCAGTGCTACGATAACTCCAACGATCCAAAGTATGAATTTTGCCGGTCTGCTCATGAGGTTCAATTTAGTTCAATGAAAGGTAGTAAATTTAAGAGTTCTTTTTTTGCAACACTTAGAATTTTGTATCGTCTTTAACCCGAACAGCAATCAAAAAACCATCAAGTTTGTCCAGTCAGTTACTTGTTGAGCAATGCAAGCAGCAAAATCCGAAAGCGCAAATGGCCTTATACAGGAAGTATTGCGATGGGATGTTTGTCGTGGCCCAGCGGTATATGAAGGATCTGGCTGAAGCCGAGGATGCCATGCAGGAGGCTTTTATCAAGGCTTTTTCCAAATTGGATCAATTCAAAGGGGACGTCACCTTTGGAGCCTGGCTCAAGCGCATCGTGATCAATACTTGTCTAGACAGCATCAAGGCTCGCAAGATGGAATTGTATCCGGTGAATGAAGAAATCCTTGGAGCTACAGACGAGGACGATTGGGAAGTGGCCAACGAGACGACGGTGGAAGAGGTGCGAAGTGCGATCGGGCAATTGAAGGATCCGTTCAAGGTTGTGGTCCAACTTTTTCTGTTGGAAGGGTATGATCACAGGGAGATATCGGAGATTCTGGGTATTTCTGAAAGTGCCTCGAGGACTAACTTGTATCGCGGGAAGCAAGTATTGAAAAAACAATTAAAACATTTGCATTATGGGACAGGATATTAGAGAAATGATGAAGGATCAGGACCTCAAAGGACCAAATCTCACTGCCGGTCATGAGTCGAGATTTCAAGAAAGACTTGACAAGGCCTTTCCAAAGAAAAACAAGAACAATGCTTTCTTCTGGATGAAAATAGCGGCGGCGGTGGTGATATTCCTGGGAGCCGGATACTTTGGTTATCAAATATGGAATACGGGTGAAAACGAAGATCCGGTACTGGTTGAAAATTCTGTTGCTGACGATGCAGCTGGGCCGCAGATCACGCTGGGAGACCTGTCACCCGATCTGAAGAAGATCGAAGAATTCTATACTACCGGGATCAATGTTCAATTAGCATCGCTACAAGATAGCGACGACAATAAGGAGCTAATCGACGGCTATATGAAACGATTGGAGGAGCTAAATAATGAATATGAGGGACTCAATAAAGAATTGAACGAAGTAGGGCCTACCGAGGCAACCATCACCGCTTTGGTCGATAATTTGAAACTACGTTTGGATTTGCTGTTCAAACTGAAAAACAAATTAAAAGAACTAAAACAATTAGAAAATGAGCAGTTTAATGACATTACGGCATAAAGCCACAGTAATCATGGTATTGTTTCTTGGGCCGGTATTCCTGGCGCAAGAAAGCTACAAAGAAAGCTTTGATGTAGGAAAAGATGTGCTGGTGGAAGTGAATACTTCCCATACCAATGTGATCTTCGAAACATGGGCTAAGAACAAGGTAGAGGTAGAAGCCTACGTTGACGATAAGAGCCTTTCGGCTTCAGAGAAAAAGAAAATCATGGACGGCTGGGATCTGGATGTCCTTGGGAACAGCAAGAAGGTAGTGGTTACTTCCAATGAGGGCAGCCTGTGGGGAGGTATCGAGTCCATGGGGAACCTCAAGTCACTGGAACGCCTGAACAATATGCCTAGCATGAATTTGGAAATGCTTAAAGGGCTGGAAGGACTGGAAGCATTGAAAGGGTTAGGGGATATCAACTGGAACTTTACGGTACCGGAAACACCCGAACTTGAGCAATTCCCGGTGTGGCCATTCAGCGATGAACGGCCTAATTTTAAGGAAGGGAGTGAGTACAATTATTACTACGACGGAAATAAGCGTAGTCATACTTTCGACCGCGGTGAATACGAGAAAAATAAACAGAAGTACGTAGACAAATTGAACAATAAGTACAATTCGAATGTGAGCGTACGGCAGGTAGATTCCTGGTTAGAAGAAGTGGACAAATGGTCTGCGAACATTGAAGAGACCATGGAAGAGTGGGGAGAGAACTTCGGAAGAGAATTTGAGCAGAAATTTGGACCTGAGTTTGAAAAGAAAATGGAGAAATGGGGTGAAGAATTTGGTAAAAGCATGGAAAAATGGGGAGAGGAATTCGGTGAGCAATTTGGAAAAGAAATGGAGAAATGGGGAGAGGAATTCGGTAAAGACATGGAGAAATGGGCAGAACAATTTGAAAAAAACGCCGATAAATGGGCCGAGGAGATGGAACGCAAGGGGCACAACTACTCGAAACAAGTGCAAACCGACGAACATGGCAACAAGTCCGTCATCATTCAAGGCGGAGGTAAAGGAGGTTTGTTCAGTGGTGAACCGGTGAAGGCCAAGAAGACCATCATTATTCGCATGCCAAAAGGCACCCGAACCGATATAAACGTACGTCATGGTGAAGTAAAAATGGCCGATGCACAAAATATCAAAGCTTCATTGAAATATTCCAAATTAACGGCAAACAGCATTGATGGGGGGGAAACCCTCATCAATGTTGCCTATGCCCCGGTTTATGTCAATAATTGGAAAAATGGTTTGCTTGATGTAAAATACGTAGACGATTGTAAGCTAAACAAAGTGGATAGAATCAATTTACAAGCCAATTCCAGCAATGTCAACATTTTAACCGTCTCCAAAGAAGCGTTTTTATCGGGCTCTTTCGGAAATTTGTTCATCAATGAAATTGCCAACGATTTTGAGACGGTAGATATCACCCTGGAAAACACAGACGCCAATGTGAACATGCCTTCTTCGAACTTCAACTTCTATTACAACGGCAAGAAATCACGCTTTATCATGCCTGCGTCTTTGAAGATCACTACCAATAATAAGAGTGATAGCAGGTCACTGGTGAAGGGGTATCACGGTTCAAATGGGTCGAATCGATCTGTGACCATCAATGCCTCCTACAGTAATATAGAGTTCAATAATTAACGATCTTCATACCCGAAGAAATCGATAAAAAAATATTCGAAGAAAAACACTAAAACAACCAATACAACTACACTTCCAATAAAAGTCCAGGTAGATTCTTTAAGGGCTTGATTTTCTGAATTTACGATCAAATCTCTTATAATTCTTAAGAGTTTCTCTTTGTGTAAATAAAAAACAAAAAGTATACTTCCCAAATAGAAACATGCGCTGAAAAGTGCTCCATACGCGACACCGAAGAAGACGTCCACTACAATTATATTCAAAAGAATTGGCACAAGAATGGCGCCGCCAAGGAGTTTGGTCCGGTTGATCAAAAAGAGCAAAGCTCCAATAATCTGGGAAATCCCAATGAATAGAATATATCCTTTAGAATAACCAAAAAAGGTCCACGCCAGATTATATGCTCCAACTTCACCTAAAGTCAATTGCGCTACTTCGCTCGGGATGTTATTAGCAGTATAGAATTGCTGACCAATAATCTTGCCCACACCATAGTTGAGTAATTTCAGAACAACATTAATTCGGATAGCCCACTCAATAGTCCTTATGTTCAAATAGTTTCGCATGATTCAATAGTTGAGCCATCATCAAGGGATATAACCTATGTATGATGGCCCTCCAACTAAAATAGTCTTAAAGAATTAAGCGTCGCTGTTCAATTTCTTCGTGAAGTAATACCCGAGGAAAAGTCCTAAACCTGCCATAAAGAAAATGGTCCCCGGATAGGCAACCTCTTCATCTACTCCCAAATTGTAATTCAGGATGGCGGCTATAAAAATTCCAACCCCAATGCCCATAAGCAATAAGGCGAGGTTTATGACGATCACCTTCCAAACCGGAGTCACTTTCCGATCTTTTCCGTAAAAAATGGAGGCATCGGCACCCTTGTCGATCAGTGCAAGTCGTTCTTTGTTTCTTGCCGAAATGTATAAATAAAATATTCCAAAGACAGTTCCGAAAAAGACTGCGGGAATTAAAACTTCTGCTGCTCCCATAATAATTGTTTTTTAATTGATTATTTATGATTTATCTGCTGTTATGACGCATTGAATCCAGTTTCGGTTACAACTTTGGAGATATTTTATGAAAATCATTTAAAATCAAAGGAAGGCCACTATCTTTAAACTTGCTACTTCGCACTTTTCACTTATTTATTGTAACCCTGGCATCAAAAACACCGTCTAATCTCAAAATGCAAGCCAACACTGACCAACATTTGATAGAACAAACGCTACAGGGCGATAGCCGTGCTTATGGGACGTTGGTGGATCGTTATAAGGACTATGTCTTTACTATTGTTTTACGCATGGTGAAGGTACGTGAGGAGGCTGAGGAGGTAGCGCAGGATACTTTTATCAAGGCGTATGAATCCCTCGCAAGTTTTCGTGGGGAGAGCAAGTTTTCCAGTTGGTTGTACAGCATTGCTTACAGAAAAGCGCTGGATTGCCTTCGGAAGCAGAAGAGGACTCGAACTTCGGAATTGCTGGAGGATATCACTGAAGGAGACGGAAGTATGGTTGAAAATGCCTTGGTCCAAATGGAGCGTCAAGAACGAAGTTCAGCTATAAGGCGTGGGATCATGGAGCTTCCGGAAATAGAAGCGGGATTGGTGAGTATGTATTATTACGACGAAATGTCGGTTAAGGAAATTTCGGCCGTGACCGAACTTTCCGAAGAAAATATTAAAGTGAAGCTTTTTAGAAGCCGAAAAAAATTATTTAACTTATTGGGCCATTTGGTTTTGCCTGAAACCACGAATAGCCATAGAAAATCGATTTAAGATGCAAGATGAAATAACTAAAAAAATGATTCAGGAAGCCGGGTTGGAACAACCTTCGGCAGGGTTCGTTCGCGATGTTATGAATGCCATTGAGGTGAAGAGTACATCCACCGTATATCGACCTTTAATAGGTCGAAGAGGATGGACGGCAATTGCCGCTGTGGTTGTTATTAGTTTGGTTGTGGTTTATCTTATGCCGTCGGAAGGGTCATCCTTCTTCGAATCATTGAACTTACCAACAGGAGCATCCATTCCAAACCCAATGGAAAAGATTGAGGTCTCACAGACCATGTTATACGCTATTGGATTTCTAGGCTTGTTCTTACTTCAAATTCCATTTCTCAAGCGAAGGTTCGAATTCTAGCTAATACAGTTCCTTTAAAATATAAGATCCGTCTGAGCCATGCTCGAATTCACCGGTAAGGGGTTCTTGAATAGACAACTTATTGATGATCTCACTACAAAATTGTTCACATTCTATAGGAATCTCATTTGCCAGCACATAGCCTGTTTCGGCATTGCCAATAATCCATTTTACATAACCCACCCCGTTCACAAAGGTTGCCAAAGGCACTGAAAATCGGGTGTTGGGAGGGATCGTATCCTGCGTTTGTACAGTCAGCAAATCGTAACTACTGCTTGTGGCATCTGTTCCATCGTTTTTTACAGTAGTCTTGCTGGCACTCAATGTATAGCGATTGCCGGGCCGGAATTCAAAGCCGCTTACATGTCCCAGCTCAAATCGATCTCCGTTGTTTTCTGAAACGATCAGCGCCGTTCCGTAGAAAATTGAAGTGGTTTTGTAGTGATCGATGACCAGGTTCACCTCTTGTTCAGTGACCGTACCGTCATCTGCGCTGCAAGCCACCAGAAGTGCAGCGATTCCTAAAAAAAGTAGCTTTTTCATCTCTCAATTATTTTATCTGAAAGTACGAAAAAGCCACGCTTTTTTCAAGACTTTGTAGTCTTGGATTATAAAATTCGACCCACTACTTATACTCGGTCAATACCCATTCCCCTTTATTGATCAATGGCAGGGCCTGCTTGTATTTCATGGTTTTATTCTCTCCACTCATTACATGCTTGATCGTTACTTTATCGTTCCGACCAATTTTTGGTTGTTCTCGAACGATCGTCTCAGTGACTTGCTGTCGCTGCGGTTGAGTATTTCCGGCTGCTCTTGCTTCGGCCGCTCGTTCATCCATATTCGGGATCTCATCCTTTTGCTCACTCAACTTTTGTTTTGGCCTTGTTTGCTGAGCCTCTCGGATCTGCTGCTGGTTTTCCTGCGGAAGTTCTCCCTTGAACAAGAAAGAGATCACATCCTTATTCACTTTCTCGATCATAGCCTTAAACAATTCAAAGGCTTCGAATTTATAGATCAACAACGGGTCCTTCTGCTCATGCACGGCCAATTGCACCGATTGCTTCAACTCATCCATTTTGCGTAAATGGGTCTTCCACGCATCATCGATAATGGCCAGGGTAATGTTTTTTTCAAAATCATTGATCAATTGCTTACCATTCGATTCGTAGGCTTCTTGAAGATCGGTGGCCACGTTCAATGTTTTCACCCCGTCTGTAAAAGGTACGAGGATTCGTTTGTACTTGTCGCCCTGGGTTTCGTAAACATTTTTGATCACCGGGAAAGCCATTTCGGCGTTCCGAACCATCTTCTCCTGGTAATGTCCATACGCTGCCTTGTAGATCTTGCCTGCAATTTCCTGAATTCCCATGTCCTTGAATTCATTTTCAGAAATGGGTGAACTCATGGAGAAGTATCGGATCAACTCGAATTCGAAGTTCTTGAAATCGTCTGCGCCTTTATTGGTTTCAGCGATCACTTCCGAAGTATCATAGATCATATTGGCAATATCCACTCGAAGTCGTTCCCCAAAAAGTGCATGGTATCGACGCTTGTAAACAACTTCGCGTTGTGCGTTCATCACATCATCATATTCCAATAATCGCTTTCTTATTCCAAAGTTGTTCTCTTCCACCTTTTTCTGTGCACGCTCAATAGACTTTGAGATCATGGAATGCTGGATCACTTCACCTTCCTTCAATCCCAGTCGGTCCATCATTTTTGCGATACGCTCACTCCCAAAGAGACGCATTAAATTGTCTTCCAACGAAACATAGAATTGTGAACTTCCCGGATCTCCCTGTCGTCCACTTCGTCCGCGAAGCTGCCGGTCTACACGCCTGGAGTCGTGGCGTTCGGTACCAATTATTGCCAATCCTCCGGCTGCCTTTACCTCGTCACTTAATTTAATATCGGTTCCACGACCCGCCATATTGGTAGCAATGGTTACCACCCCGGCATCACCCGCTTCCGCTACGATATCGGCTTCTTTTTTGTGCAACTTGGCATTCAGGACATTATGCGGAATATTTCGAATGCTGAGCATTCTGCTTAGTAATTCAGAAATTTCTACGGAAGTAGTACCAATCAAGACCGGTCGTCCCGCTAGTGACAACTCGGTCACTTCCTCGATCACGGCATTGTATTTCTCACGCTTGGTTTTGTAGATCTTATCCTCCCGGTCATCTCGGGCGATGGGCCTGTTGGTTGGAATTTCTATAACATCCAATTTATAGATCTCCCACAATTCGCCTGCCTCTGTAACCGCTGTACCGGTCATACCGGCCAATTTGCGGTACATTCGGAAGTAATTCTGAAGTGTAATGGTGGCAAAGGTTTGAGTAACGGCTTCGATCTTCACATTTTCCTTGGCCTCGATCGCCTGGTGCAATCCGTCACTGTACCGACGTCCGTCCATGATCCTACCGGTCTGCTCATCTACGATCAATACTTTGTTTTCCATGACCACGTACTGGTCGTCCTTTTCGAACATGGTGTAGGCCTTCAAC
>JABDNM010000062.1 GCA_013043825.1 Flavobacteriaceae bacterium | reverse complement strand
GGCAATGTATACGCAATCGTTGGTGGAAATGGTATGTCGGTTGTTGATGTAACCGATCCTACAAACCCAACCCAGGTGGCTCATCTCACTTCGGTTCCTGGCTTCGATGTGAAGGTATGGGATCACTATGTATATTGTGTAACTGGTGGCTCCGGAACCGCATCTATTGTGGATATTTTCGATCCTACCAATCCGCAGGAAGTGGGAACGTTCCCATCTTCGCATAATCTTTTTATTGATGAGAATGGTTATATGTATGCCTCTTTCCCCAATCTTACGATCTACGATCTGAATCCCGATCCAACCAATCCTACCTTTCTCACATCTGTTGGATCTGAAGGCCATGATGCAACTGTTCGAGGTGATTTATTGATCGATTGCCATGGTTTTGCAGGGACCAATTTGTACGATATCACCGATCCGGCCAATCCAATATTGTTGTCTACCATTTCCGACCCAACGATCACCTATCATCATCAGGGTGATATATCGAGCGACGGAAATTACCTGTACATTAATGATGAGTTATCCAATAATCCGGATCCGGATATTAGTGTTTGGGATATTTCAGATAGAGCAAATCCGGTGCGAGTAAGTGATTTTTCAGATTCAGCAACCACCCATAATTTGTATGTCATAGGCGATTATGCCTATTCATCCTACTATACCGCCGGGTTCAGGGTTTTTGATATTTCCGATCCTTCACAACTGGTTCTTGCCGATGAGTACGACACCAATCCTGCTTCTGGTGAAGGATTCTCCGGAGCATTTGGAGTGTATCCTTCGCCGGTGACTGGTAATATCTATATCAACGACAGTGATGGGGTCTTTGTATTCACCTTCGACGCCTTGGCCTCGGTGGATGATAATGGTATCAGTCTTGATCTAACGATCGCGCCAAACCCGGTGGATGATGTAACCACCATTCAACTGGAAAATGACACGATTGGTTCTATTTCGGTACACAACATGTTAGGTGCCGAAGTACTGAACCTGGATCTTGACAATAACCTAAGCAACTACCCTCTGGACTTGTCAGCTTTAGGAACAGGCTTTTATATCGTAAAGGTGAACGACATCCATACAAGAAAGGTTGTTGTGAAATAGTAAGTCGTATTAAATTTGAAAAGGCGGGATCTGGCAAAATCCCGCCTTTTTTGTTATAGCTAACTAAACTTCGCTATCCAAAAGATCGGTGACAACATAGTACCTTGGATCGTCAATACTATCCCGGATGATGGTCTCAAATTCAGGGTTCCATTTTATAAGAAGCGTCTTACAATCCGGACTCAAGTGCGTTAGTGTTACCTGCTTACCCTGTTCAAGATATTTATTGGCAACGTTCCGAAGTGCCTCCACCCCTGAATGATCGCTCACCTTCGATTCGATGAAATCTATCTCCACATGTTGGGGGTCGTTCCTGATATCGAATTTTTTATTGAAGGCAGTTGTCGATCCAAAAAATAGCGGTCCCCAAATTTCATACACCTTGGTTCCATCCTCTTTAATGCTCTTACGAGCTCGAATCATGGTAGCGCTTTTCCAGGCAAAGGTGAGGGCACTCATAATTACCCCAGCGATTACGGCAACAGCCAGATCCTGCCAGACGGTGATCGCAGAAACTGTGATCAATACAAAAGCATCAGATTTTGGGATCTTGTTTAGAATGCGGAAACTACTCCATGCGAAGGTTCCTACAACTACCATGAACATTACTCCCACCAGGGCTGCAATGGGTATTTGTTCTATCAAGGGGGCGCCAAATAATACAAAACACAGTAGAGCTATCGCTGCGGTGGCGCCAGATAACCGACCGCGTCCACCAGAACTTACATTTATGATCGACTGTCCAATCATTGCGCAGCCGCCCATACCACCAAATAAACCGTTCAAGATATTTGCACCACCCTGTGCGACACATTCCCGATTGCCACTTCCTCGAGTTTCGGTCATTTCGTCGATGAGGTTCAGGGTCATTAATGATTCGATGAGGCCTACTGCGGCCAAAATAAAGGCCGTAGGCAGGATGGTAGATACAAAATGTCCTTCGATAGTGTGAAATAAGGTAAATACTTGTTGTTGAAACGATGGTAAGCCACCCTGAAGTCCGTTACCGCCACCTTCTTGGATAAATGAGCCTACTGTGCTAACATCCATGCCTCCGAAAATGGTGATCCCGGCAACCACCAGGATGGCGATCAAAGCAGATGGTACTTTCTTTGTTAGTTTGGGTAACCCGAACATAATTCCCATAGTAAGGAATATTAACCCCATCATAGTCCAGAATGTACCGTTCGAGAACAGGGCGTTGAGCCAGGCTCCGGGAGATTCCCAAAGAGATATATCTTGTGGCACTGCATTCGGAAACAAAGTTAATTGTGACAGAAAAATAACGATGGCCAGTCCGTTGACAAATCCCATCATCACCGGGTGGGGGATAAGTCGTACAAATTTTCCAAGTCGGAGTAATCCCGCCAGGATTTGTATGCCTCCCACGAAAAACAGTGTTATGAAAAGCCATTGAAGTCCCAGATTTTCGACGGGCACTTCCAGGGCAGCTCCCACTGCGTTTCCTTTTTGAATGAGGTGAACCATGACCACGGCCATTGCTCCCGTGGCGCCACTGATCATCCCTGGGCGCCCACCAAATAGTGCGGTGACGATACCCATGATGAATGCACCATAGAGTCCAACGAGTGGATCCACTCCGGCTACGAAAGCAAATGCAACTGCCTCAGGAACCAGTGCCAGGGCGACGGTAAGGCCGGATAATAGGTCGTTTTTTGGGTTCTGAGTGAAGTTCTTGATAGTGGTTTGAAGCATAATGGCTATTTTCAAAAATAGCGGCAAAGGTAGGGGTTTATAGTGGCAGGAAAAGCGTAAAGCCCGGTTATTTGTTGAAAAATCCTTACATTACTCGCACGTGATGGAGTTTATAAAAGGTTAACTCTTTCACGAAAACCCAGCTATTTAGTTTAAAGGTGAATATGTTGGTAAGGCCTTCCCTTTGCAATGGGGAAGGCCATTTTTTTGATTTTCACCAAATTACATCTCATCACCAAAGAAGATGGCGTTCATCAGTAATTTATTGGTGCCGTACCAGAAGGCTCTGAAATTGGTATTATCGGTGAAATAGATCACACGACCCCTGCCTTGTCTCCCTACCCTGAAGGGAACCGTATTTTTTAGCAATTCTAAATTTTCTTCCGAAATATAGCCGCTTAACAGTGGGCTCGACGTGTAGCGAATGGGATTGTTGTAGCTATCGGACTCGGGCTCGAGGAACAATGTTGTATTCCGGAACATTGGCAACTTCTTGTTCTTATAACCAAAGGCGATAGGATGTGAACGATCCAATTCGGTTTCAAAAATAGCACCGCCAATCACCTGTGCTCCTCTGTAATCTCCCCTCTGTTCAAACGAAATATTGGTGGCAGTATCCTGTTTTTTTTTGAATTCCAGCTTCAGGAAATCGTTGTTCTGTAGCCAGTTTCCTGAATTGCGGTACCCAATAAGCGTCCCTCCGTTCTTAACCCAGGTTTTCAACTTAGCCGAATCTTCCTTCGTTAATCCACCCCCAAAACTAGCAGGAAGAATGATATCGGTGTATTTGCTGATATCGGCTCTGCCAAACCGATTCACGTCCAATTTGGTGATCAACATATCATAGCGGGTATCGAACAGGTGCCAGATCTCTCCGGCATCGTTCGAACTTATACCATCTCCTACCAAAATAGCAACTTTCGGCTGGGTGATCGCCCTAAATTGACTACTCCCCAGGTCGATTCCCTGGGTGAGCCCGGTATTTACCGCAGTGATCTCGATTCCCAAATCCTGTACCTGCGTGCTGAGAATCGTCCATAAATTTTGGGCGTTCATTTGTTGGTTCCGAACAGGGATCATTATAGTGCCGTAGTCGAACTGCTTCCCGTTCATACGGAAGGGCTTCATTGCTACCTTGGCGCGTATCCCACGTCCCAGGAGATGATTTAATAATTTTGGCGTGTAGTAATCGTGCCATTCCATCAAATAGGCATATTCTGATTGCCCTGGGGAAGAAACTTTATTTTTTTCCAGGGTCATTACTTCCGAACCGGCCCGATTCATAGAAACTTCTTCGAAATCCAGATTGAAGGCCAGTGGAAAAGTCCAGGCACTCACATCATAAAAAAGGCTATCCTGAAACTGGGTTCGTTTTTCGAACATGGCATTGATCAATCTATGCTGCCTCTGATTCTTCGGAACTACATAGGCGAATCCTTTCTTGTAATTTTTTCCATTGGAAGCAAAGTTAGATCGCAATTCGTGGAACTTGATCTTATGTCTTTGCAGGATTTCGGCGAGATGGTAAGCGCGGGAAGCATCTTTCTCATCCCCAAAGACAATTGCTCCTCCCTTGCTAGCCTCATTTCTTGCATTGCTGAAAAAGTCCCGCTGATAGTCCAGCAGTTGCTTACGGAGATTTACCGATGCTTCCAGGGTAGATAAAGCAGCTGTAAACTGATTTCGGATGGTAAAGGCAAAAGTGAGCACACCATTGTCGCTTTCCTGGGCATGGCCGCGGGAAGAAGCTTGTTCAAACAATATACCTATAGAGCCATTGATGTCTGGGAAGGTAGATCCCTTTCCATAATAAAAATCATCGAAGTTCTCTTCAGAATAATAAAAGCTTCCAATCTTGTCCAGTGCTTTTGCATGGTATTTTGCGATAGCCCCGGTAAGATCTTGATTTTTCTGAGGTGTTAGCGGATGCGTCCTGGATGGGATCCCGGGCTGAAAAAAGAAGCTGGAATTGGTTCCCATCTCGTGATGATCGGTAAGCACATTGGGATACCAGTGGTGGAAACTTTTGATACGGGCCCTGCTTTCGGGCAGTTGCACCGGGAGCCAATCCCGGTTCATATCGAACCAGTAATGATTGGTCCGCCCTCCAGGCCACACTTCACGGTACTCCCGATCGTTGGGGTCTGGATTTACATTTTGACTTTTGTGGATATTGGCCCAGTACGCAAATCGTTGTAATCCGTCCGGGTTGAAGGAGGGGTCGAACAAGATCACTGTGTTATTCAAAAGTTCGTCGATCTTCGGGGCTTGGGCAGCTGCCAGATAATAGGCAACAGCGAGTGCCGCATTGGATCCACTGGGTTCATTGCCGTGAATGGAGAATCCCTGATAGACAACCACAGGCATATTTGCCGTGTTCAATGATGATGATCCGTTTTCCGTGAGTTGAACGTGCTGGGTGCGAATGCTCTCGATATTCTGATGATTGGCCGGAGTTGTAATAGTTAATAAAAGCAAGGGGCGACCTTCGAAGGTGGATCCACGATCTTCTATAGTGATACGCGGACTGGCGTTGGCCAGGGCATACATATATTGTGTGAGCTTGTCGTGGGTAATATGCCATTCGCCAACCTCATGACCAATCACGGTCTTTGGTGTGGGAATTGCGGGATCGTATTTAACATCGGTGGGTAAATAGTAATCAAGTTGAACCGTTTTTTGCTGACTGATGGCTGTAAGGGATAGCAATAGAAGCAGTAGTGATATTTTTCTCATAAGATTATAATCAATGATGTATTTGACATTTCACAGCACTCATGCGGGCGAGGGATGGCAGTGGCATCCCCTGAAGTAATTGGTATTTTACTTCAGGGATACAACGAACAGCCCGGTCGTTCAGCGAGCATGGCTTTGCTGCACGGCGCCCCAAAAAGTTAAAGATAAAAAAACCGCTCCAATGGTTGGAACGGTTCTTAAATTTAAAACAGGTTTTGATTAAATATCATCAAAATCTATATCGGTAAAACTGGAAGTCTCTGTAGAATCTTCCGCGACCACGGTTTCTTCGGCGGATGGTTCAGAGACCGAATCGGTTGACTCGGAAAATTCCTCCCGCTTATAATCCTTTTGATGTCGCTCGCTTATCACTTCCTCGCCTTTTTCATCCAGGATGTATTGGATCATTTCATTCAGGTTATCCTTAAAATCCACGAAATCCTCTTTGTAAAGGTAGATCTTGTGTTTCTTGTAGTGGAATGATCCGTCGTCGTTAGTAAATTTCTTACTCTCGGTGATCGTTAGGTAATAG
The DNA here is from genome assembly GCA_013043825.1 of Flavobacteriaceae bacterium. GTDB lineage: Bacteria > Bacteroidota > Bacteroidia > Flavobacteriales > Flavobacteriaceae > Aureisphaera. The sequence goes on along the minus strand of JABDNM010000062.1, from coordinate 27,912 downwards.
TCTCCGGCTTTGGTCTCACGTACGTCAAAAAAGTAAGTGCGTCGACCGGCGCGCATCACTTTCGAGTGAATTTCTTCTTTCTCCATCATGTTATCTGACTCTTTTGGTTAATTTTTCAAATCGTAGAGCCAAAAATCTAAAAAAAAACCTAATAAGCAAAGGAATGACTAGATTTCTTTTTCCTGAAGCTGCTTGTTATAAAGTTCCTTGTAGTAACCTTTTCGGTTGATCAGTTCGGTATGAGTACCTTGCTGGATGATCTCTCCGTTTTCCAGGACGATGATTTTAGTTGCATTCTTTGCCGAAGAAACTCGGTGACTCACGATAATGGTGGTTTTGTCTTTGGTAATACGTTCGAGGTTTTTAAGGATCTCTTCTTCTGTCTCTGTATCCACGGCACTAAGGCAATCATCCAGTAAAAGTATCTTAGGATCTTTAATGATGGCTCTCGCGATGGATACCCGTTGTTTTTGACCTCCACTGAGGGTGATGCCTCGTTCGCCTAAAATTGTATCATACCCTTTGTTAAATCCAATGATATTGGCATGAACCGCCGCATCTTTCGCAGCTTGTATTACTTCTTCCTCCGTGGCTTCCTTTCGTCCGAACAGGATGTTGTTACGAATCGTGTCGCTGAATAAGAAGGCATCCTGGGGCACATACCCAATGCTGTCTCGCAGGTCCTCCAAATTCAAATCCCTGGCGGCACTCCCGTCCATCATATAGCTGCCGGTTTCAACATCGTATAGTCGGGCGATGAGTTCGAGGATGGTCGATTTACCAGATCCTGTGTTTCCAATGATCGCCAGAGTTTCCCCGGGCCCTACCGTAAATGAGACATTTTTCAGGGCCTGAATGTTGGTGTCCTGGTAGGTAAAATTGACGTTGCTGAATGCGATGTGCCCCCGGATACTTGTAGATTCCGTGGCGGTATTTATAATCTCTGGTTGTACCTCCAGGAATTCGTTGATCCTTTTTTGTGAAGCTTCTGCCTGCTGCACCATAGAAGAAACCCAGCCAACAATGGCTACCGGCCATGTGAGCATATTGACATAGATTAGGAATTCCACGATGGTTCCAAAATCGATTTTCCCGGCGATAAATTGGTTGCCCCCAACATAGATCACCAGGAGGTTGCTGAGGCCAATGAGCAGGATCATCAACGGAAAGAAGAGTGCCTGGACCTTGGTGAGATCGATGTTCTTATCCTTACTTCCTTCAGCCAATGCTTCAAAATCCAGATTGGTGCGCCCTTCAATCCCGTAGGCCTTTATCACAGAGATCCCGCTAAAGCTCTCTTGCGTAAACGTGGTGAGTCTGGAGAGATATTGCTGTACAACGGTACTTCGTTTATGAATGGCAATACTTAGTTTATAAATGCTAATCGATAAAATTGGCAGGGGTGCTACAGCATAAAGTGTTAGTAATGGTGCCGTATAAACCATATAGCTTATGGCGACGATGAATAGCGTGACCGTTGTGGTACTATACATCAAAGCCGGCCCGGCATACATGCGAACTTTGGAAACGTCCTCGCTAATGCGGCTCATAAGATCTCCTGTACGGTTCTTTTTGTAGAAACTTAGACTGAGGCGTTCGTAATGTTGAAAGACGACATTTTTTAGATCGAATTCAATATATCGCGACACAACGATGATGGTTTGTCGCATTAAAAAGGTGAAAAAGGCCGAAAGTAGAGCTGCCCCCAGGATGAGGAGAATATTCTCGAGTAATTCGGCTTTCAGCGCTTCCCGGGTGATCTCCCCGTTGAACTGCTTTTGAACAGCATCCATGGAATCACCAATTTTGGCCGGGACGACAATTCGGAACATGGTGGCAATGGCAGTGATGATGAGTCCCAGCAAAAGACGCCATTTGTATTTGAGGAAGAACTTATTGAGGAAACGGAGCTCTTTCATGCAGTAGTGCAACTTATTAACAAATTCTCGATTTTAAGATATATTTTTGCGATATCCTTAATTATCAACTAATTTTGCAGTCAGAAATTATGAATACCCAAATCTAAATTATGGTGACTGAAGTAGTTAATTTGAATGATCTAAAAAAATTAGCCCCGGTTTTTGGACAATCGTCTTTTGATAACCACGAGCAGATAGTTTTTTGCAACGACAAAGATACAGGATTAAAAGCAATCATTGGAATTCACAATACGGTATTGGGACCTGCTCTTGGCGGAACCCGCATGTGGAACTATAGCTCTGAGTGGGAAGCTTTGAACGATGTTTTGCGATTGTCGAGAGGAATGACCTTCAAGAGTGCTATTACCGGCCTGAACCTAGGCGGAGGAAAAGCTGTTATTATTGGAGATTCAAAAACTCAAAAGACCCCCGAGCTTATGCTACGCTTTGGAGAATTTGTTCATTCGCTCAATGGAAGATACATCACTGCTGAAGACGTAGGGATGACTACCGAGGATATGGACCTGGTGCGGACGGTAACTCCTTATGTTACCGGAATCTCGGAAGAAAATGGTGGAGCTGGCAATCCATCGCCAATTACCGCCTACGGTGTTTTCATGGGAATGAAGGCTGCGGCTAAAATTAAATTTGGTAGTGAGATCCTGGAAGACAGAGTAGTTTATGTAGAGGGGATTGGTCATGTGGGAGAGGCACTGGTGGAGCATTTGAGCAACGAAGGAGCGAACGTATTTATAAGTGATATAAATCACGAACGCATGGAGCAGGTTAGAGATAAATATGGAGTCCAGATCTACAATGGTGATAATCTGTATGCTGAGCAAATGGATATATATGCGCCCTGCGCCCTTGGTGCGACCATCAACGATGAAACCATCGACCTATTGCAGGCCAAAGTGATCGCTGGAGCCGCTAATAACCAGTTAGCCGATGAGCAAAAACATGGTATGAAATTACGGGAGCGAGGAATTGTTTACGCCCCGGACTTTTTGATCAATGCAGGCGGGATCATAAATGTTTATGCCGAATTGGAGAATTATGGAAAGCAGGAGATCATGCGTAAAACAGAGAATATCTTCAATACGACATTGGAGATCTTAAACAAGGCCGAAGCCAGTGATGTCACGACCCACCAGGCGGCTTTTGAGATCGCCCAAACGCGCATCGATTCCCGCAAAAAAGAAAGCTAGGACTTCGATTTTTTAATCTATATATTTGCAGCGCACATGAGATATCAGGTGCGCTTTTAATATAACTAGTTCTTTTCAATATGCTTACAAGGAGACATATAAGAGTAAAAGTTTTACAATCATTATATGCGTATTATCAAAACGATGAAACGAAGCTTGATAAGCAAGAAAAATATTTGAAGCACAGTATCGACCAGATGCTTGAACTTCATGCCCTCCTTTTACAACTTTTGGTTGTTATGCGTGAGCATGCTAGTAATTACCTACAAAAATCGCAACAGAAATTCTTGGCGACCGACTTGGAAAAAAATCCAAGTCGATCGTTTGTCGATAACCAGGTTATTGAACTGATCTCAAAAAACAATAACCTCGCTCAATTTCTTCGGAATAAAAAACTTCATAACTGGAAACAGGACGACGAGTATGTAAGTTTGCTATTCAATGACTTAAAGGCAAAAGATTGGTATCTGGAATACTTACAGTTAAAAGTCCCCACCTTCCAGCAGGATCGTGAATTTGTGATTCGATTGTACAAAGAGGTTATCGCTCCCAATGAGAAACTATATGAATACCTGGAAGACAACCGCCTTGGTTGGGTTGACGACTTCCCATTGATCAATACAACTATAGTGAAAATGCTGGGCAAGATCTCGGAACGAAATTCCTCCGACCTTTACACTGCACAACTTTTTAAGAATAAGGAGGATGAGTCCTTTAGCGGAGAATTGCTTCGAAAGGTAATTTCGAACGACGAACTACTCTTAGAGCAAATCGATGGAAAAACCCCGAATTGGGATAAAGAACGTATCGCCGAAATGGATATGATTATTCTTAAGATGGGAATTGCCGAATTCCTTTATTTCCCAAGTATCCCAGTAAAAGTAAGCATCAACGAATACCTGGAGATATCCAAAGAATATTCAACCCCCAAGAGCAGCCTCTTCATCAACGGTATTCTTGACAAGATGGTCAAGGAATTAACAGCAGCAGAGAAATTGAACAAAATTGGACGTGGCCTTCGATAAATTCAAAAAAATCTTTACTTTAGCCACTCTTTAAATTCAAATTTATAACTATGAAAAAATCAGTGTTAATACTTGCAGCGATTGCAATGGTAGCTTTTACCTCTTGTAAAGAAAATGCAGCTGACAAGGTAAGTGAAGAAAATGTTGCAGCAGCAGCAGAGCGAGATGCAGAGTCGGGTAAATTTCCTGTAATGACTTTTGCAGAATCCGAGTTTGATTTCGGAACTATCGATCAAAATACTCCGGTTGAGCATATATTTACATTTACCAATACCGGCGATGCAGATCTTGTAATCGTTGATGCCAAGAGCAGCTGCGGATGTACTGTTCCTGAATATACCAAAGAACCAGTTGCTCCCGGAGCCACCGGAGAACTTTTGGTTAAATTCAATGGAAGTGGTAAGAACCAGGTGAGCAAAACTGTAACGATCACCACTAACACTCAGACAGGGAAAGAGACACTTAAGATCAAAGCTTTTGTGACTCCTAAAGAAGGTGCTACAACCGGTTCTCCAGTTCAAACAAAATAAGCTGGAATGGATCAACTTTTAGGCCCATTACTTTTATTTTCGGTCTTTATTATTTTCTTTATCGTCCTTCCGCAGCGGAAGAAGATGAAACAAGAAAAGAAATTTTACAGTGAGTTGAAAACGGGTATGAAAGTGATCACCAACGGTGGTTTACACGGAAAAGTCCTCAATATCAACGACGATGGCACAGTGATCATTGAAACAGGTGCCGGGAAGATGAAATACGAGAAAACCGCCATTTCTGTTGAGATGAGCAACAAACTCAACGCAGCAGGCACCAAATAAGCTCGCTATAGCGCATATATCAAGCCTTCAGTGTAATACTGAAGGCTTTTTTTGTCTTCTGCTATTTCTTTGCCACGATCTGCGCTATGTTGACGATCACCTCTATGGCTTTCTCCATACTTTCTACAGGTACAAATTCGTAAGGTCCGTGAAAATTATGCCCGCCAGCGAAAATGTTAGGGCAGGGTAGGCCGTCAAAGCTTAATTGCGAACCATCTGTTCCGCCTCGAATTGGTTTTATCAATGGTTTAATCCCGGCTTTTTGCATGGCTTCCTCTGCGATATCTACAATGTGCATTACTGGTTCGATCTTTTCCCGCATGTTGTAGTACTGGTCTTTAATCTCGACGGTTACGCGCTCCATTCCATATTGTTCGTTCAACTCCCTTGCCAGCTTGATCATAACTTCCTTACGTGCCTCGAAATGTTCCTTGTCATGATCGCGTATAATGTATTGTAGACGGGTAGCATCCACATTGCCCTCCATATTCTGTAGATGAAAGAATCCTTGCCGATTTTCGGTGTGTTCGGGTGTCTCAAGGCGAGGCAGGGAATTGATGAAGTCTGTAGCGATATACATACTATTCACCATCTTGCCTTTGGCATAACCGGGATGAACGATCTTGCCTTTAATACGAACATCGGCGCTGGCCGCATTGAAGTTCTCATATTCCAGTTCACCAATCCGGCTGCCGTCCACGGTATAGGCCCAGGCGGCTCCGAATTTTTCAACGTCGAACTTATGTGCACCTCGTCCAATTTCTTCATCGGGAGTAAAACCAACCCGAATTTTTCCATGTTTTATCTCCGGATGCTGAAGGAGGTATTCCATGGCCGACACGATTTCGGCTATACCCGCTTTATCGTCTGCCCCAAGCAGAGAAGTTCCGTCGGTAGTGATGAGTGTTTGTCCTTTGTAGAGCAATAGTTCGTCGAATTCGGCGGGAGAGAGATTCAGTCCTTCTTTCTTATTCAACACAATGTCCTTCCCGTTGTAATTCTCGATGATCTGTGGGTTCACATTAGCCCCGGTATAATCTGGTGAAGTATCGAAATGTGAAATGAAGCCAATTACAGGTGCTTCATGCTCAACGTTTGAGGGCAGCGTGGCCATGATATAAGCATGTTCGTCAATGGATACCTCCTCCATGCCAATGCGTTTTAATTCTTCAACGAGGGAATTGGCCAGGTCCCACTGTTTTGGCGTACTAGGCGTAGTCTCGCTGTTTGGGTCGCTTTCGGTATCTATGGTTACATAGCTAATAAAGCGGTCGATAAGGTGCTTTCTTGAGATCATATAAGAATAAAGGAATTAAACAGTTGATATACAGAGGTGTAAAAATGATTTAAAAAATATTGTTGTAGATTGTATGATGCAAATTAACTTAAAACCAAACCTAATGAAACAAAAAGACTTTATCGTAAGCTTACTGGCTTTATTTGTAAGTTTAAGTGTTTACGCGCAACAAGTTTCTGGAACTATCACCGATGATTCATCACAACCCTTGTCGGGAGTGAGCATTATTGTTAAGGGAACTACGACTGGTGCCATCTCAGATTTTGATGGTAATTATTCTATCAGTGCCGATTCGGGAGCTACATTAATATTCTCCTATGTAGGATTCGATACGGTTGAAAAGGTAGTCACGGGGGCGACCCTTGACGTGAGGATGGTCTCCGGACTTTCCCTGGGTGAAGTAGTTCTAATTGGTACACGTAACCCTAGCAGAACAGCAATTAATTCGGCTGTACCTGTCGATGTACTGGATATCTCTGGTATCGTGGAGAGTTCCCCACAGATCGCGGTTACCGAGATTTTGAACTATGCCGCGCCTTCGTTTTCATCGAACACACAAACCATCTCTGATGGAACAGATCACATTGCACCCGCTTCTCTTCGCGGCTTGGGCCCCGATCAGGTTTTGGTGCTTATCAATGGTAAAAGGCGTCACAAAACGTCCCTGGTAAATGTTAATGGGACATTTGGACGTGGTTCGGTAGGAACCGATCTGGATGTGATCCCGGTAAACGCTATCGATCGAATTGAGATCCTCCGTGATGGTGCAGCTGCACAGTACGGATCCGATGCAATTGCAGGGGTAATCAACATCGTACTTAAGAAGTCGACCAACCAATTGGATATAGGGATCACTTCGGGAGCAAATTTCACGAGTGAAAATCCGGACGACAGTGTTGATGGTGAAAAGATCAATGTAGGTGCCAATTATGGACTCCCTATTGGAGACAACGGCGGCTTTATAAATTTCACCGGAAATTTTGATTTCCGCGGGGCCACCAACCGAATGAAAGAATGGGAAGGAACTATTTTTAACTTCTATAATACCGTAGAGCGGTTCGCAGCAGCAGATGGTTACGATTTAAGTGACCTTCTTGATGACGACGTGGAAGACGTAATATTCTATGGAAATCAAGGCGGTCTTAATCTTCCTTTAGACGCCACTAAAGACGAACTTCGTACCATACTGGGAGAAGATAATACAACGGCCGAGCTTGCAGCCAGGGGACTTCAGCGAAGCGATTTCAATATGAGAGTAGGACAATCTGAAGTAAGAGGTGGACAATTCTTTGGTAACTTCGAACTCCCCGTTGGAGAAGACCTGGATATCTATGCTTTTGGTGGATTGGGCTTCAAAAACGGTAATTCCGCTGGCTTTTATCGATTACCAAATCAATCGAGAGCCTATACACCCGCTAGGATCAACGGTTTCTTACCAGAGATCAATTCGAACATCAAGGATAAGTCGATTGCTGTAGGAATAAAAGGGAAATTAGGAGACTGGAATGTCGATCTTAGTAACACTACCGGTCAAAATCAATTTAGATATCGAATAGGAAACTCGTTGAATGCCTCCCTGGGTAATTCAACCCCATTTGAAGCCGATGCAGGTGGATTTAATTACCTGGAAAATACTTCAAATCTGGACACTTCTAAATTTTTAGAAGATGTACTATCCGGCCTGAACATTGCATTCGGAGCGGAATATAGAGTAGAAAATTATAGCATCGTTGCCGGGGAAGAAGCATCCTATGCGCAGTATGATAATTCCGGTAAAGTAAATGATACTTATGACGATATTGTACGTGACGATAATGGAGATCCGGTTCTGGATAAGGACGGCAATACGATTGCTAATCCAAATTCCGACTTGCTGGTCCCAACCGATTTCTTTGGCTCCTCCAGGCCAGGTGGAATTCAGGTATTTCCAGGATTTAAACCAGAGAATGAAATCGATGCCTTTAGAACTTCGGTTGCGGGATATGTGGATGTGGAAGCCGATTTTAGCGATAGTTTCAGAGCTACGGCGGCTGCCCGTTACGAAAACTTCTCAGATTTTGGAGGAACGTTGAATGGAAAGGTATCATTCCTTGCCAAGGCTTCCGATAATTTCAACATACGTGGGTCTGCTCAATCCGGGTTTAGAGCTCCTTCATTACACCAGATTCATTTTAACTCAACCTCCACGATCTTCGTGGATGGAGTGCCAAATGAAGTTGGGATCTTTCCAAATACTTCCCGAGTAGCACGTATTTTGGGAATTGAGGAATTGAAAGAAGAAACATCGGTTGGATTTACAGCTGGTTTCACCGCTCAGGTCCCCGATGCAAATCTAACATTCACCGTCGATGGATACCTTGTTAACATTGATGACAGAGTAGTATTAAGTGGTCAGTTTGACGATAATGGCAATGCCGAACTTGCTGCCTTGTTTGCACAAGCTAATGCCAGTCAAGCTGCATTCTTTACCAACTCGGTGGATACAGAAACCAAGGGTATTGACTTTGTGGTCGAGAACCGAATGAATGTTGGTACCGATATGAAACTAAAGAACACCTTGTCGTTTACCTATTCTAAAACTGAGGTCGCAGGAACTAATATTCCATCTGCGATCGTCGATGCAGGATTGTCGGAAACGTTTTTCGACCGTACGAGCCGGATTTATATCGAATCTGCAGTTCCAAATACACAGGGAACACTTTCGAACAACCTTACCATAGACGATCATTGGAGCGTGTTTTTAAGAAACAGCTATTTTGGTGAAGTGGAAGAAGCCACGAACAATACCGATGCCGACGTGGATAGGCTCTACGCAGGTAAAGTGGTAACCGATCTTTCCGTGGCACATCGATTTGGCGATGGAGTGAAACTCACTGTAGGTGCTAATAACTTGTTGGATGTTTACCCCGATGAGGCCGATGATGCTTTCAGATCGAGTGGAAGGTTCATTTATTCACGAAGATCCAAGCAATTTGGAGTAGGCGGAAGATTTTTATTCGCTAGATTCAGTATTACGATCGAATAATTTAATGATCCATAAAAAAAAAGAGGTTATCTTTCTAAGGTAACCTCTTTTTATTAGCTCGTGAAGTTCGTTAATCCAAATACACTTAAATTAAAGCCTTCCGCCACCCTCATGATCAATGAGCAGATCATGAAATTGCGTGCTTCTGGTAAGAAGGTCTTTCACTTTGGATTTGGTCAGTCGCCATTTGGGGTCCATCCTAAGATATCTGAAGCCCTTAAGGCACATGCAACTTCAACACAGTACCTTCCATCATTAGGACTACCGGAATTACGTGCTAACATTGCTACTTATCTGAACAATCATCAGCATGTTCAGGCAAAGAAAGAACATATTTTAATCGGTCCGGGCAGCAAAGAGCTCATCTATCAAAGTATTTTACTTCTGGATGGGACTTATATAATTCCCCGGGGAAGTTGGGTGAGTTATCTGCCTCAGGTGAAACTAGCCAACAAAAAGTACGTTTTGCTCCAGACCTCATTCCATGAAAATTATAAGTTGCAAGCCAAAGACCTGGATGCATTTTGCAAATCCTCAGAAGCCGGTCAATACTTCTTACTACTCAATTCACCGAATAACCCCACCGGTGCAATTTATAGTGAGGATGAATTGCAGGACATCGCTACGATCTGTGCTAAATTTGGGATCATCGTTTTTAGCGATGAGATCTACTCACAACTTAGCTATCAATTGGATCATGCTCCGAGTATCGCAAGCTATTATCCGGAAAATACGCTGGTATTTGGAGGAATGAGCAAGGTATTCGCTGCCGGTGGATACAGGCTGGGGTTTGTCTCTATTCCGGAGAACCTTAAATCACTAATTCCTATTTACGAATCCATGTTCAGTGAAACATTCAGTGCGGTGAGCGCGCCGGTTCAGTATGCTGCCCTGGAGGCGTACCGATATGAGAATGTGATTCAAAAGACCGTGCGAGACTCGGCCATTATCCTGAAAGCAATTGCATCCTTCACCTACGATTTCTTATGCGAGTTGAAGATTAAATGTACAAAGCCACAAGGCGGGTTTTACATGCTCATCGATTTTGGCAATTATGCCGAAGCCTTGGGTGAATTGAATTTGGAAGATAGTGTTACTTTGTCAAGATTCTTACTGGAAGAATATCAGGTAGCATTATTGCCTGGAACCGACTTTTACTTCCCACCGCAGGAATTAATCTTCAGGCTGGCCTTCGTAGATTTTGACGGCAGAAAAGCGCTGCAATTCTATCAATCCAACGAAAAGGTACAGTTGGATTATAAATTTATTCAAAACTTTGCGCCAAATGTTTTCGAAGGATTAAATAGGATCAATAAATTTGTAGCCACCTTGAAGTAATATCGTACTAATAGATCACCTGAATTCGTGTATAAAATATTTCTCAGACCCTTCTTATTCCTGATCGACCCGGAAAGAGTACATCATTTTAGTTTCAAAATGATTCGACTGCTCCATAAAATGCGCTTGGGTGGATGGTTCAGAAAATGTTACCAGGTGAAGGACGGAAGACTGGAGCAAGAGTTATTCGGGATACGGTTTCCTAACCCGGTGGGACTGGCTGCAGGATTTGACAAGGATGCGAAGCTTTATCGGGAACTCTCAAATTTCGGTTTCGGATTCATAGAAATAGGAACCGTAACACCCAAACCACAAATAGGCAATCCCAAAAGAAGACTTTTCCGACTCAAAAAAGATAATGCCATAATAAACAGAATGGGATTCAATAATGAAGGAGTTGCAGCTGCAGTAAGAAGATTGGAAGAAAATCCCGGTGTTATTATTGGAGGGAACATTGGAAAGAACAAGGTCACGCCCAATGATGAGGCCGTAAATGACTATCTGCTGTGCTTCGATGTCCTGTTCGAACACGTAGATTATTTTGTGGTCAATGTAAGTTCACCCAACACGCCCAATCTACGCGAGCTTCAGGAAAAAGAACCCTTGACCCGATTGTTGAATCAGCTGCAATTCGAGAATGCCAAGCGGGACCATCCCAAACCAATATTATTAAAGATCGCTCCCGATTTAAGTAATGACCAGTTATTGGACATCATTGAAATTATTATTGAAACACAGCTGGATGGTGTTATTGCGACTAACACCACGATTTCACGAGAAGGGTTAGATTCTAACAACAAGGAAGAAGCCGGGGGATTGAGCGGCAAACCACTCAACAAACGTTCTACCGAAGTAATTCGTTTTCTCTCTGAAAATAGCAACAAGGCGTTTCCCATTATTGGGGTAGGTGGAATACATTCTGCCCAAGACGCATTGAATAAATTAGAAGCTGGCGCGAGCCTGGTGCAATTATATACCGGGTTTATCTACGAAGGGCCGGCCTTAATTAAATCGATCAATAAGGCTATTCTTAACGCTTAACAAGTCGTTTCACGATCGAATTTCCTTCCGAAGTGACCCTTACCAGGTAAATTCCGCTTGGAAGATCTCGAATATCCAGTTCTTCCGAATTGGAATTACTCCCCTTATAGGATGCTACTTGAGCACCTAGAGCATTGAAAATCTCGACAACCTGTATACTTCCACGGGTCGATACCAGCACTCGATCCTGAGCCGGGTTGGGAGTTAGGGTTGTTTGTAACTCTATGTTGTCCTGAACACCTAAAACCTCCAGCAGAGTGATCGAGAAGCTTCCCATAATCTCATTGGAAAAAGGAGCTACGCCCTGTAAACTACTTATGGGTTCCTGGGGATCTGTGTTCATGTTAGGGGAGGCGTAATCTGTTCCGCTATCAGTACCTGCGTCGTAAGGATACAGGTTAATATCAATTTGCGTTTTCCAGTCACCATTGGTGTCCAGTAAAGGAATGCTGTTCGCTGCGATCATCCAATCGGGACTTGGTGCGATCATGGAAAGCAGTGTGAGCATGGGAAAATCGTCTGTGGTGATCACTTCATCGATCACGATCTGTCCTTCGGGAGTGTTCAAGGCGTCACCGTCTATAATAGAATTGGCGTACTCGGCGTTGATTGCGTCATTAACTTCTGAAAAGAATACGCCATTACTTCCTAACTCGGCGATATCTTCTACGCCCGGACTTGCCAAACCACCCATCTCAAGGAATATTACCTGATTATTATGTGTGGCTCCTACCAGTTTGGACCAATGCGCGTTGGAAGGAAAGTTACCCGTTGGGTGTGGATGGGTTACCTCACTCCAATTACTTGTGAAGGTCACCGAATAGGTCGCCTGTGATTGGGAGAACCCGGTGAATGAAAAAAATAGGCTGCTGACGATTAGTAGGAATCTATTCATAACGATGGAAGTTTATTTTTCTAAGTCGTACAACTACCATTCCAATTACATTTAATTACTATATTTTTAAAAAATGGTTGAATCCCTCATTTCTTTTTCTCTGGCCACATTGGCTTTGGCCATTTCTCCCGGGCCAGATAATATTTATGTGCTAACTCAATCCTTGGTCAATGGATCCAGAAGTGGCATCTCCACCACCGCAGGGCTCATAAGTGGATGTATAGTACATACGACGTTACTGGCTTTTGGGATTTCTGCTATCATTGCAGCTTCTCCAGCTTTATTCTACGGAATTAAAGTCGCCGGAGCATTTTATCTCCTGTTTCTTGCCTATAAGGTCTTGAAATCACCTTCAGAAATTGTACTTGGGCACGAAGCACCCCAGAAGACCCAAAAGGAACTGTTTTGGACTGGCGTCATCATGAACCTGGTAAATCCGAAGGTGATGATATTTTTCCTGGCATTTTTCCCTGCTTTCCTTTGGAATCCCGCCGAAGCTACGGTACAGCAATTCTATATCCTGGGCCTTACTTTTATGATCGTCTCTTTCATAACCTTCAGCTCGATTGCTCTTTTGGCAGGGAGTATTTCTGGCTACCTTCGATCTCACCAGCGAACGGGACTCTACCTAAAATGGCTTCAGATAATTGTATTTGTAGGCATTGCCATTTACATCGTCCTTCCGTAAAAAAATCGTATTTCCTATTCCTTGAAACGTGTATCAAAATACTATCTTTGAGTTAATGCAAAAAGTCAAGCTCATAGAATGTCCGCGGGATGCCATGCAGGGAATCAAAGAGTGGATTCCAACCGAGGAAAAGATCCAATACATTCAGGCTTTACTGAGATGCGGATTCGACACCATCGATTTTGGTAGTTTTGTTTCACCCAAAGCCATTCCCCAAATGCAGGATACGGCTCAGGTGCTTACCGGGCTCGATCTCTCAGACACAAAGAGCAAGCTGCTGGCGATTGTTGCGAACGTACGGGGAGCAAACGATGCCATTCAATTCAAGGCGATCGATTATTTGGGATATCCATTTTCAATTTCTGAAAATTTTCAAATGAGGAACACGCATAAAACAATTGCTCAGTCCATCGAAGTGCTTCAGGAGATCCTTGAACTTGCAGGATCGAATAACAAAGAGGTAGTTACATATTTATCCATGGGGTTTGGGAATCCCTACGGAGATCCCTGGAATGTTGAGATCGTTGGCGAATGGGCAGAACGTCTATCGGGGATGGGAGTAAAAATATTATCATTGAGCGACACGGTTGGCACTTCAACACCGGAAGTGATTCAATATCTGTTCTCGGAACTTATTCCAAAATACCCAAACATAGAATTTGGTGCACACCTGCACACCACTCCATCCAAATGGCATGAAAAAGTGGAGGCGGCTTATGAAAGTGGTTGTCGGAGATTTGATGGCGCTATCCAGGGATTTGGGGGTTGCCCTATGGCGAAGGATGAGCTAACAGGAAACATGCCTACCGAAAAGATGTTGAGTTTCTTCACGACAGCCAAAGTAAATACCGGTGTCAATCCTATGTCATTCGAGAGCGCTCATAATGAGGCCACCAAAGTTTTTACAAAATACCAATGATATGAAAAAAACCTATTTATCGTTCGTAATGGTACTTCTAACCGTTGTAAGTTGTAAGACGACTAAAACGGTTTCTGAAGTTCAAGATGATGGAAAACTCACGTTCAAGTTCGTTCAGCTGAACGACGTATACGAGATCGCTCCACTTAGTGGGGGAAAGTACGGCGGAATGGCGAGAGTAGCCCACGTAGTGGACTCCATCAGAAACGTAGAGCCCAACACCTATCTTTTTATGGCGGGCGATTTTTTGAATCCGTCTTTATTGGGGACGATCAAAGTGGACAACGAACGTGTTCGCGGGAAGCAAATGATCGAGGTGATGAACGCTATGGACTTCGAATTGGTTACATTTGGAAATCATGAGTTCGACCTGAAGGTCGAAGATCTTCAGAAGCGAATGGATGAATCTAATTTTTACTGGACATCGGCCAATGTTTTCCAGGTGAACGATGATGGGCCTCGTTCCTTTTTCTTCCGAAGAAATGGCGACAGCATTTATGTCCCCGAAACCTATACTATCGCAATGAGTGATGCAGATGGTACCAAGATCGACGTGGGATTGTTCAGTGTTACCCTGGATTCCAACCCCCAGGATTATGTGTATTACGCAGACCATCTTCTTGAGACGAGCAGTGCCTACACCCGCTTACAAATGCAACAGGCAGATCTTATCGTGGGTCTTACACACCTGGGTATAGAGAAGGATATCGAATTGGCAAATCAATTTCCGGAGATCGCCTTGATCATGGGGGGACATGAGCACAACAGCATGTTGGTTCCCACCGAAAACGCCATCGTGGCTAAGGCAGATGCCAATGCCAAATCGATTTACATACACACCATCACTTACGACTTAAAAACCAAAGAATCTCAGATCCATTCACACCTTTTGCCCATTGATGAGCGGACAAAATCTAAGCCATCGGTGAAGGCTATTGTGGATAAATGGAACATTGTGTTGGAAACCAGGATCAAGGAAGTGATCGCCAATCCCGATGAGGTGGTCTATTCTGCCGAAACCCCGCTGGATGGTACAGACAGTGCCAATAGATCTATTCAAACCAATTTGGGAGGGATCATCGCGGAAGCCATGGCAAAGTCGTTTCACACGAATCTTGATGGAGCGCTTGTGAACGGAGGATCCATTCGATTGGATGACATGCTTGCTGGTGATGTAACCAGCTTGGATGTATTCAGGGTACTGCCGTTTGGCGGAAGTGTAGTATGGGTAGAGATCTATGGTTCTTTATTGGAAGAAGTATTGGATTATGGCAAATCCCAACGAGGTACCGGAGCTTATTTACAACGGTATGGCTTTGCTCAAAATACAGAGGGAAAATGGTTATTGAATGGGGCCAGAATAGAGCAGGGGCAGCTGTACAAGATCGCGATGAGCGATTTTCTTCTGAAAGGATTTGATATCCCGTTTCTCACCCAGGAGAACGAAGGAATAGTAAAAGTGCATCAACCAATGGTTGATGAGCCGGCAAAGGACATTAGAAAAGCCGTAATTTTGTTCATGAAATCCTTAAACCAATAATAATGAAAAAATTTATTAGGATCTTCCTTATTTTGGCACTCATCTCATTAGTAGTGCTTCAATTCATTCGCCCCGATAAGAACAATGGTGGTTACGAATCTGTTACAGGTTTCGAAACGGAAACAAAGCCTTCACAGGAGGTAGCGGGCATATTGAAGTCGAATTGTTACGACTGCCATAGCGATCAAACCCAGTATCCTTGGTACGCGGAGATCGCCCCAATTTCCTATTATTTGGATGACCACATACGCCATGGCAAAGGAGAATTCAATGTATCCAAGTGGGAAGGCTATTCGGCTAAGAAAAAAGATCATAAACTGGAAGAAGTCATCGAATTAGTGGAGAAAGGAGAAATGCCCCTTGACTCATATACCTGGTTGCATGGTAATTTGAATGAGTCTGATACTAAAGCACTTTTACTCTGGGCTGAAGTCGCTCGACTTCAATATCAAAATGAGTTGAAAGTCTCTTCAAAGTAACAAACATACTGGCACACAAATAATTCCGAATATTATTTAAAATAGTTCTAAATAATCTTGTAAGATACTCTTTTGGACTGTACTTTTGCGGCTGAGTTTTATACCTATTTATAATCAGTCTAAATAAAAATAATGCACAGAATATCCCTTTCTTTGTTGCTTTTCACTTCTTTTATTGGATCCGCTCAAACAACTCAAGATAGTATTACCAACCCTCAAAATCAATTGAACGCTGCACAGCGGATTCTTTCCGGCAACTATGGAAAAGCCGTGACGGTAGGAGCCTATGGCGAACTTACGTATAATCAGCCGGAAGGTGATAACGGCGAACTGGACGTTCAACGGATGGTGCTCCTTTTTGGTTACAAGTTCAATGAGAAAACTCAATTTGTCACGGAAGTCGAGATAGAACATGTGGAGGAGGTTTTCGTTGAACAAGCTTTTGTAAACTACGCAGTAGGTGACAATGTGAGTCTTCGAGGCGGGCTAATGCTGGTGCCTATGGGAATTGTCAACGAATACCATGAACCCACAACCTTCAACGGAACCGAACGTCCGGCCGTGGACAATGTGATCGTACCCACCACCTGGCGGGAATTGGGTGTGGGAGTCACAGGCAGGTTTTCGGATGCCTCAATCTCATACCAAGGCTATATCTTCAATGGCTTCAAGTCGACTGCCAGCGATGGGGATGAAGATGTCACCGGATTTTTGAGCGGGAGCAGCGGATTGCGGGGTGGTAGACAGAAGGGGATCAAATCTACGGTGGATAGTCCCACGTTTTCAACCAAGGTGGAATACTATGGAATTCCGGGATTGCGGTTCGGACTCTCGGGTTATTTCGGAAAAACTCAGGCAGCAGACGATGTTGAACAACTGGATGGAGCCAATATTGGTATTTCCATGGTGGGAGCAGATGCCAGGTATGCGTTCAGAAGGTTTACTGCCAGAGGCCAATTTATCTATGCTTCCTTGAATGACACCGATGCCTATAATGAGTTAACCAACCGTGATCTAGGCAGTGCCCTCATAGGATACTACGGGGAAGTTGCTTACAATCTCATGCCCCTGACAGCCAATCAGCGACTCTTCGCCTTCGCTCGCTACGAAAATTTCGATACTCATGCGAGTGTAGCAGGAGACCTGATGCGAAATGAGGCATACAACCGCACCGATATCACCACTGGATTAAGTTATCACATCGCTCCCGGAGTAGTGGTGAAAGGAGATTATCAGTTTAGACAGAATAAGGATCAGAGCAGTGATGTAAGCGACCGACTCAATTTTGGGATCGGGGTGTGGTTTTAGGATGGTGATGAAGTTTGGCCAATTAAATAATACCTTTGTAATATGCTAAATAAATTAGTGTTGGTTTTATTGCTCTTCGGAATAGGAGTCGGGTTTTCGGTACCGGAAAAGGTAACGAAGAAGGCGGATAAGGTCATGTCCAAATTCTATGAAACCGAATCACTTTCCAAGGAGTTTATCTTAATTTCAGAAGATGCCAATGAAGCTACATCTTCCGATTTTGGTCTTGAAAACTTCTTCAAAATATACGATGCAGATCGCTTCCTGGGTTACGGCTACATTGGCAATGCACCCAGTAAGACTGCGACCTTCGACTACCTGGTCTTGTTCGATCCCGATTTCATTATCACAACCAGCAAAGTCTTGATCTACCGGGAGGAATATGGAGGAGAAATTGGTAGTAGGCGTTGGTTGAAGCAGTTCTCGGGTAAAACCGCCGGAACTCCCGAATTAAAATACAACGAGGACATCATTCCTATTAGCGGGGCAACGATCTCGGTACGTTCTATGACCCGCGCGATGAATGATCTGTTGCAAAGCATCGCTTTACTTCAGCAGTTAAACCAACTCTAGATGCGATTCCACGGCCTTATTCACAGTTTTCCGGTTTATGTTAAATTATTCATCGCTTCTTTTGTGGTGGTACTAAGCATAGGTTATTTCACGGGATTGCAGTTTGTGCGACAAACCGATAGTGATCATCCGGCGGGTATGGAGGAGAATTACCTGGGTAACGAAGAAATTAACGTAGTGGAGGTCATGAAATTTAAGAAAGGAGAACGTGAAATGCTTACGATCCTGCACACCCACATCCTTTCTATTTCCTTTATATTTTTCCTTTTAGGTGGTTTGATCGCCATAACATCCCTTCCGCAGAAATTAAAGGCATTTCTCATGATCGAGCCCTTTTTTTCAATTTTATTCACCTTTGGTGGGATCTATTACATGTGGAAAGGGATACTTTGGATGAAATGGGTGGTGATGATCTCGGGCACGCTCATGACCCTGGTCTTTGGAGCAGGGGCAATTTTGGTGCTCATTCAGCTTTTAAAAAAGTCATAAATCCCACAATTAATCGTATATTTGCACGCAATTAAATAGTAACCACATCCGGTTCTTCGGAAATAATTTTAATTGCAATGACTGCACATCAAAACAAGATTCTGGGAGAAGGCCTAACCTACGACGACGTACTTTTAGTGCCTGCCTATTCTGAAGTTTTACCGAGAGACGTTTCCATTGAAACCAAGTTTTCCAGAAATATTAGCCTGAACGTACCAATTGTTTCTGCTGCTATGGATACGGTCACCGAGAGCGCCATGGCGATTGCAATGGCCCGTGAGGGTGGAATAGGTGTGCTTCACAAGAATATGAGCAAGAAGAAGCAGGCAGCCGAAGTTCGAAAGGTGAAGCGAGCCGAAAGTGGTATGATCCAGGACCCTGTCACGCTGAAAAAGGATGCGACTGTTGGTGATGCCCAGAATACTATGCGGGAGTTTAGTATAGGGGGAATTCCCATCATCGATAATGAGGGAAAACTGATCGGGATCGTCACCAATCGTGACCTGCGATTTGAAAAGAACTACGAACGACCGTTGAGTGAAGTAATGACCGATGCCAATCTTATAACGGTTGGTAAAGGAACTTCGCTAAAAGACGCAGAGATCATTCTTCAAAAAAACAAGATTGAGAAATTACCCGTTGTGGAAGAAGATGGAACTTTGTTGGGTCTAATCACCTTCCGGGATATCACAAAACTTACCCTTAAACCCATCGCGAACAAAGACCAGTATGGTAGATTGCGCGTTGCCGCGGCAATCGGGGTTACAGGTGATGCCGTAGAACGAGCCGAAGCCCTCGTAAATGCACAGGTCGATGCGATCATTATCGATACAGCTCATGGGCACACCAAGGGAGTGGTGGATGTACTGAAAGAAGTGAAAAAGCGATTTCCCAAACTAGAGGTCGTAGTAGGAAATATAGCTACTGCAGATGCTGCAAAATATCTTGTTGAAGCAGGGGCCGATGCTGTGAAAGTAGGAATTGGGCCAGGCTCCATATGTACTACTCGAGTGGTGGCTGGAGTTGGATTTCCTCAGTTCTCCGCTGTACTTGAAGTGGCCGAAGCTATAAAAGGCAGCGGTGTACCTGTGATCGCCGATGGAGGAATTCGTTACACCGGTGATATTCCGAAAGCAATTGCCGCTGGTGCCGATAGTGTGATGCTGGGGTCGCTCCTGGCCGGAACTAAGGAATCTCCGGGAGAAACCATTATTTTTGAAGGAAGAAAGTTTAAATCCTATCGTGGTATGGGTTCCGTGGAAGCGATGAAACAAGGTTCCAAAGACCGCTATTTCCAAGATGTGGAGGATGATATCAAAAAATTGGTGCCCGAAGGTATCGTAGGACGAGTACCATACAAAGGCGATCTTTTGGAGAGTATGACTCAGTTCATTGGTGGATTGCGGGCCGGAATGGGCTATTGCGGGGCTAAGGATGTAGAAACCTTGAAAACTTCGGCAAAATTCATCAAGCTCACCGCTTCAGGAATTCATGAGAGTCATCCGCACAATGTTACTATCACCAAAGAGGCTCCGAATTATTCCAGATAAAAAAAGGCTCCAAAGGGAGCCTTGTTCGACATTAAAAATCGAGTTTATTCTTCGGTTTTAACCTCTATTCCCATTTCCTTGAGTACAGCTATAGTGAGGTCGAAGCGATTATCTACATAAACCACATCGTTGTTCCGTAGCAACACCTGAGTGTAGCCTTGTGCTGCTGCCACCTTTTCCAAAGCAATTCCAATTCTCTCATACAAAGGCTTCAGGAATTCTTCTTGTTTAAGCACGATCAACTGGCTCCCATTTTGCTGGAATTTCTGAATATCGGTCTCCATGGCGAGAATCGAGTCCTGTCTTGATTTCTTTTGTTTCAGTGTCAAGCTGGCCTCATCAGTCTTGTATTTATCAATTTCCGTCTGGTAAGCTGTCAATTTCTGCTGAAGATTGGCTTCCAATCCATTTCCGTATGCCTCCACTTGCTTCTGAACATTGGCCAGTTCGGGCATCTGACTTACCACATAATCCACATCGATGGTTCCTACCTTAGTCTGGGCAAATCCCGAAACGCACACAAAAAGGACCAGTAATTTCAATAACTTCATAATAATTGGGTTTTTAAAGGTTCGCAATATTAACATAATTATTAGTCTTTCAGAAACTATTTATAAATATGTTAACTCTACGACCGTACTTCAAAATAGTTTGAATGTTTAATGGAGAGATCGATTCGCTTCAAATCAAGGAATAATAATTTAAGGCTCATGAAGAGGGGATTGCCCTTGAAAACATTCAATTAGGGATAACGTTGTCCGCGATGCGGTTTTAGCCGCTCTTTCAGGTCTTCCATGTGTTTTTTTTCCACCACCATCAAAGCCAGATGATACCTATCGGTGAGCTGTTCGGTCGTGCAAAAGGCATTCCGAAGATCTTCAGAAATGATGAATTCGTTTAAATGTTTCACATGATGAGCGGCAATTTGCCTTGAATTGGGACCTCGAAATTCCCAGATCAACTTAATTCGCTCCATTTTCTGATACGGAAGTGCCTGTTTCGGCGAAATTTTTAAAGTCTTTCAGGTATTTCATCGATTGCTTCTTAAACGCACCCGGCATAAGAAACGCCATAACCTTCATGCCAAATCCTTGGAACTCGAACTCACTTTCACTCACCCATTTGGTCTTGTTCTCGCCCAGGTCATGGAAAAAGTTCTTCTGTTCATTATGTACACCTTTCGCATCGTAATGGGCATGAAATTCGTTAGGAAATTCATTTTTGGTAATTGTTTCGGTAAGAACCACGTTGCGCTTACCCATTTTATACTCCAATTCCATTTTGGCACCAACTTTGCCGGGTATTCCATCTAAGAATTTATAATTGACAAGTCCTCGCTGCCAGTGCTTCATGTTTTCGGCATTGTCCAACTTCTTGATCACTTCTTCGCGGGGCAGATCGATTATTATTTCGGACGTATATTTCATAATTGAAGAGTTATAAATTGAACATCCAATTTACATATTTTTCGCCAGAAGAGCGATACTATAAAAAGTTTGATAACGTTCTGTTAAGGAACTTGTGTTCCCCCTTCTTTTTTATATTTTTGCGAGGTTTCTAAAACAAATCTAAATTCAAATGAACAGAACGATTACACTAGTACTGCTGGCAGGTTTTATGGTCACATCAACGATTGCACAAAAGAAGAAGGACATCTTGCTCACCATCAACGATAAGCCTGTTCTCGCCAGTGAATTCAAGCGAGTTTATGAAAAAAATCTGGACCTTGTTCAAGATGAATCCCAAAAGACCGTAGACGGTTACATGCAGCTATTCATTGATTACAAACTGAAGGTTGCCGAGGCTTATGAACAGAAATTCCATGAGGCAGAACAATATAAAAAAGACTTCAATAAATATATGGAGCAACTTTCCCGAAATTACATTTACGAGGATAAAGTAACGAGCGAACTGGCCAGGGAGGCCTATGAAAGGACCAAGGAAGAGATAAATGCTTCACACATTCTTATCATGACAGGCTATGATGCTTTGCCACAGGACACCCTGGCAGCTTACAACAAGATCTTAAAAATTCGTGAGCGGGCGATGACAGGAGAGGACTTCGCAACGCTGGTCAAAGAAACCTCTCAAGAACCCAATATCGAGAAAACGAAAGGTAATTTGGGCTATTTTTCGGCATTCGCATTGGTTTATCCTTTCGAAAGTATGGCTTTTGCTACTCCCGAAGACAGTATTAGTGATATCGTGCGAACCCAATATGGTTATCATATCATCAAAGTACACGATCGCCGGCCCAAAGCGCAGGAAATCACGGTATCTCATATAATGATCGCCGCCAGGGGAGAAGAAAAGGGCTACAATCCACGGGTTCGAATTAATGAGATCTATGCATTGTTGAAGCAGGGAGATTCTTTCGAGAACCTGGCCAAACAGTTTAGTGATGACAAGAATTCGGGTAAGAACGGAGGCAAGCTGAAACCTTTTAGCAAGGGCGACCTGCGTTCTGAAAAGTTTGAAGAGGCCGCTTATGCACTGGCAAATCCAGGAGATATCTCGGAACCGGTTTTATCTGAATTCGGCTGGCACATCATTCGATTGGAGGAAAAACATCCTTTTCCCACCTATGAAGAGAAGCGGGAAATGCTTGAACGGCGGGTAAAAGAGGGAAGCCGTTCTAAGATTGTTACTAGTGCGGTAATTAAGAAGATCAAGGAAAAATTTGGATTCGCAAAACACGATTCTTATTTGCCTTTTTTCAACGAATTTATCGGGGATGAAGTCTTAGAGCGCAATTGGAAAAACACCGACAGCATTCCACCTTTAGAAAATAAAAGGCTATTCACCATTGGAGGTGAACGCACCTTATATCTTAACGACTTTGCCGATTACATTTACACGCGTCAGTTTAGAAGTCAGAAATATAATAATAAGATCAGGCTCCTCACCGAGTTCTACGATGAATTCGAGTCTGTTGAACTAAAGAAATATTTCCGTGAGCGATTGGAAAAGGAGAACGAGGAATATGCTGCAATCCTGAACGAATACCGCGATGGTCTGCTAATTTACGACGTAATGGGTAAGAATGTGTGGCGAAAAGCCAAGAAAGACACTGTGGGTCAGCAAAAATATTTTGAATCAAATCGCAACAAATACCAATGGAAGCAGCGAGTTGATTCAGAAATATTGTCTTCTACCAAACTCGAAGTGATGGAAGAGATCAAGCAACTCTTAGGTGAAGGTAAATCTGGTGAAGAGATCAAAAATGAGCTGAACTCGGAGGAAGAAGTCAATGTATTATTAACGGAAGGCATTTACGAAGTTGGCCATAGGCAGTTGCCGGCAGATTTCGAGGTCAAACCGGGAATTTCAAAAGTATATTCCGAAAATAACACCCACACCATTGTACGGGTTAAGGAGGTTATACCACCAGGGCCTAAGAGCTTCGAAGATGTAAAAGGGAAAGTTCAAAGTGATTATCAAGACTTCGTGGAAGCAGCATGGATGGAAGAGTTAAAATCCAAACACAAGGTCGAGATCAACCAGAAGACGCTCAAACGACTCAAAAAGGAACTTCAATCTTAATGCGTTTTATCCCCCTACTTCTGGTATTATCCATTCTTTTAGTCTCCTGCGATTATTTCAAGCAAGAGGATCCAAGAATACCAATTGCCAGAGTAAATGATACCTATCTTTATGAAGATGATATTAGCGACTTGGTCGCTCAAACCACAACTCCCGAGGATAGTATCCTTGTGGTGTCCAATTACATCAATCGTTGGGCGACTCAACAATTGCTTATCGATCAAGCGAGGATCAATCTTGGAGATGAGGAGCAGCAAGCCTATGATAAACTCGTAGAGCAATACAAGATCGATCTGTACACTGAAGCCTATAAAAGCAGTATTGTCTCTGCCCGCCTGGATAGTACCATTACCCAGCAAGAACTGGAACGGTTCTATGAGGCCAATAAGGAAAATTTCAAGTTAAATAATAGGCTAGTAAAAGTGAGATATATCCATGTCAATGAGAATTTTGCCAATTTGAGTAGGGTGAAAGAACAGTTCAAAAATTTTACTAAAGAGGACCAGAAAGCACTAACCGAGTTGAGCATTCATTTTCAGTCTTTCAATTTAAATGATAGCACCTGGGTAAAAAAAGAGAGTTTGATCGGCAATATTCCGGTAATTCAATCTTCGGAAAAGCAAGTGTTAAAAAAATCAAATTTTACACAATTACAAGACTCATTAGGAGTATATTTGGTGCACATAGTAGACCTGTTAGACCGCAATGACATTGCGCCTTTGTCCTATGTAGCTCCTACGATAGAACAGATAATTTTAAATAGAAGAAAATTGGAACTCGTAAAAGAGTTGGAAAAGGATATAACAAAAGATGCACTTAAGAACAAACAATTTGAAACTTATAGCCCGAATTAACCTGGTCGCTTTGCTATTCGCATCCGCCGTGACTGGTATAACTGCTCAGGAAGTTGTGATAGACAGCACCAATGTGATACAGGAACCCATAGGAGGAGTTGCTTTAGCGAAGGACACCATCAAACCTTTCGAGCGATTTAAAGCCGAAGGGGTTTCGGCAGTAATAGGTGAATATGTGGTGCTGGATAGTGATATTGACAAAAGTTATATTGAATTGGTGCAACAGGGAATTGATGTGAAGGATATTACACGTTGTCAGTTGTTGGGTAAGCTGATGGAGGATAAGTTATATGCGCACCATGCAAAGCAGGACAGCTTGGAGGTAAGTGATATAGAAATTACGCAGCGTATCGATCAGCAAATGCAATATATTATTGGCGAGTTTGGAGGCGATGAGGAAAAGGTTGCAAAATTTTATAAAAAGAATAGTATCGATGAACTACGGGATGAATTATTCGCTACCAATAAAACATTGATGCTGGCAGGTGAGATGCAGCGGAAAGTGGTGGCAGATGTTGAGGTCACCCCGGAAGAAGTGCGGGAATTTTTCTTTTCTATTCCAGAGGACGATCGTCCGTTCTTTAGTGCCGAAGTGGAAGTTGCTCAACTAGTTGTTGAGCCGGAGATCACCGAGAAATCCAAACAAAATGTGATCGATAAGCTGAATGGGTTCAGAAGAGACATCGTGGAAAATGGAGCAAGTTTCGCTTCCAAAGCGGTGCTTTATTCCAAGGATGCAACCCGCTCCAAAGGAGGGTTGATAGAAGGCGTCAAAAAAACGTCACCCATGGCCAAGGAATTTAAGGACATGGCCTTTTCACTGCTAGAAGGTGAAGTAAGCGAGCCGTTCGAAACCGAATTTGGCTGGCACCTCCTTACAGTAGATAAGGTAAGAGGCCAGGAACTGGACGTTCGGCATATTATTATCTTTCCTGAAGTTTCTCAGGCTACGATCGACGCTGCACGTACGAAGATCGATACCATTCGTTCTTCTATCATCGACGGTAAGATCACCTTTGCCGATGCAGCGAGAATGTATAGCGATGATAAGGAAACGCGTAATAACGGGGGGCAATTGGTTAACCCTGTATCCTTCGATACGCGATTCGACCTTACCAAAATGGATCCAACACTCAGCGCCCAAGTCTATAATTTAAAGGAAGGCGAAGTTTCAAAAGTGTTTACCGATCGTGATTATACCGGGAAAAGTAGTTTCAAGATCCTGACCTTAACCCGAAAGTACGATGAACATCCGGCCGATTTCAGTAAGGACTATGAAAAGATCAAGGATCTGGCGCTGAAAGAGAAACAGATTCGAGCTATCGAAAAATGGCAGAATAAAAAAATTCAAGACACGTACGTCAATGTAAATCAGGATTATTACGGTTGCCAATTCTCCAGCAATTGGATTCAAAATTAACTAACAATTTCTATAGAATATGTCCGATGTTACCGCTGTTGAACAGCTAGTTTCAAAATACAATGCTTTACGACAAGAGATCAAAAAGGTGATCGTGGGTCAGGATGAGGTGGTCGAACAGGTATTGTTATCCATATTTTCGGGAGGCCATGCCTTATTGATCGGTGTTCCCGGATTAGCAAAAACCTTATTGGTCAACACGGTTGCCCAGGCGTTGGGTCTGAAATTCAAACGAATACAATTTACACCAGATCTTATGCCCAGTGATATTCTTGGCTCCGAGATCCTGGACCAGAACCGCCAATTCAAATTCATCAAAGGCCCCATCTTCGCGAACATCATCCTCGCCGATGAGATCAACCGTACACCTCCTAAAACACAAGCTGCCCTACTCGAAGCGATGCAGGAACGTGCTGTAACAATTGCGGGGCATCATTACAAACTGGATCTGCCCTATTTTGTGCTGGCCACTCAAAACCCCATCGAACAAGAAGGTACCTATCCACTACCCGAAGCCCAGTTGGACCGCTTTATGTTTGCGGTGAATCTGGATTACCCTTCATTTTCGGAAGAAGTAGATGTGGTTAAAACGACCACATCGGGAGAAGTGGCCCAGGTGAATCCCCTGTTCTCGGCACAGGAAATTATCGACTTTCAACAGCTTATCAGGAGAATTCCGGTAGCGGATAACGTCATCGAATATGCCGTTACCTTGGTAGGTAAAACACGGCCTAAAAGCAGCTCGGCTACCGAACTGGTCAAAAATTATATCGATTGGGGAGCCGGTCCGCGTGCGTCGCAGAACCTGATCTTGGGTGCCAAGGCTTATTCGGCCTTGCACGGTAAATTTTCACCAGATATCGAGGATGTTCAAAAAGTGGCTATTGGGATTCTGCGACACCGACTCATAAAAAATTACAAAGCCGAGGCCGAGGGTCTTACCATCGAAGAGATCGTCACCAGTTTGTATTAATAAAGCCGAAACAGGTCATTCTTCTATTTGCCTAAGCCTCTTTCCCGGAGTTGAAATGCATTATACAGTTGGCACTAATCATGTTCGGCGATTACTTGTAAGAAATTCGATAGCTCTACTTTTTTAGTACCTTCGCTTGGAGCGAAAACTGAACCCATTGCAAATTGATTATTCAAAACGGATCTTTGGCCTGGACATCATGCGTGCCGTAGCCATACTTTTTGTCGTGGGATCTCATGCTCTTTGGGTCTTTCCGGAAGCGGAAGGTTCTTTTGTTAGTTTGCTGCGTCTCTGTGGTGTCATGGGGGTAGAGATATTTTTTGTGCTTAGTGGTTTTCTCATTGGGCGCATATTGTTTCGAATCTTTACCAACGATGAGTTTAAGAACAAACATCTTACCTATTTTTTAGTACGAAGGTGGTTTCGAACGCTTCCTAATTATTACCTGGTTTTATTAATCAATATTTTTATCGTCATCTGGTTGGGCCGTGAATTGCCAGATAGTTTGCCGCTCTATGTAGGGTTCTTGCAAAATTTCAACTTCGGAATGGATATCTTTTTTACCGAATCCTGGAGCTTACCCATTGAAGAATTCGCCTATATCATCGGGCCATTACTCTTTTACCTTACCCTTTTACCGAAGTGGAAAGTTTCAAAAGAGAAACTATTTTTATGGGTTACAGTACTCATCATTGCATTTTTCATGGTCACCAAGATCAAATACAATCACGAAACAGGTCCGGAGTCTTTGGATTATTGGAACATTGAGTTAAAGGCGGTTCTCATCTACCGCATTGATGCCATCTACTATGGCGTATTGGCAGCCTATCTTTCTCTTACCCGATCAGAATCGTGGAAAAAGTTTACAATTCTGGCGTTTTTCACAGGACTTGTAGGTTTTCTGCTACTGCATGCCGCCATTGCCTGGTTTGGATGGAACACCATGACCACCCCTTTTCTGTTGAACGTACTGTATTTGCCTCTTTGTTCGATCTGCATCGCGTGTTCTCTCC
>JABDNM010000048.1 GCA_013043825.1 Flavobacteriaceae bacterium | reverse complement strand
GTCATATAGTTAAGGGGAGAGGGGTCTGTATAAAGTATATTCATTCTGAAATCTTCCTGCTCCAACTGGAAGGCTCCAATTGGATAGATGTTCTTCATCATGATATCCCAAACCGGCTCATTTACATTGGTGATATTACTTTTCAGGAGTTTTACGATAAGGTTCTGGGAAATTCCAATTTCACCTTCTCCGCCTTGACCACCTTGACCTCCTTGGCCACCTTGGCCACTTTGGCCACCTTCTCCATTATTGAATACCCCGTTGGTTGCTTCCACCCCATCGGTTGAAAATTCTCCAACTTGAAATACCTTACCATTTACAGTAAATTGAAAGGCTACCCCAAGCACTTCATCGTTGTTGAGTCGTTGATTCAGGGAGATGTATCCCAATTGTGAATTCAGTTGGTATTCATTGGGCTGAAGCTTCCGCGCATTTTCCAGGGTCACGTAATCGATCCCATCACTTACCGGAACACCACTGAAACCAGCCTGGACCGTCGCAATGTCACGAATCGCGCTGTTGAGAATTGATTGTTGGGAAGGATCCTCGATCCCAAAAGGATTAAAGTCGTTATTGCTATTATCCGGGAATGCATTCCTGGATGCATTGATGAAACCTCCCGGCACCACATTCAATCCAATGTTCGTTGGATCGGATTCTCCTATGTCCTGAAGCGCGATAATATTTCGCACATCATTCGTGGTAGTATTTCGATTCGTGATCCAAACCTCTGCCCGAGTGATCTGCACATTCGAATTGATGAATGGATATTGCGCCAGCACTCGGTCATAGTTATCACGGAAATAATGCGCTAAGAAGAAATGGCGATTATCGTCATAGTCCAGGGCGAAAAGTTCAAATTCGGTTACGGTAGCACCTCCTTCGGCAACCACCGATCGGGTTTCCGATTTCTGTTCAGAAAACACCCCTGTTATGGTAGTACGACCAAATTGCAATTCGGTTTTCACCCCAAAAAGGCTCTGTGCTCCCTGGATCAACGAACTATTTAGCGGCATACTTACGTTACCTACTTCAATCTTTTGAATGATATCATCCTCGGTAGGAGTATATTCCAACTTGATCACGTTCTGAAAATCGAAGGTGGATTGGGTGTCATAATTGGCTGTTACCTGAAGGCGTTCCCCCACTTTCCCCAGCAAACTTAGGCTAATACGCTGATCGAAATCGAAAGAGAGGTTGCTCCGGTTCCGTGGTGAAAAAGAAGGATTATCCTGCTTGGTGAATAACAGACCCATATCCATTTCCACAGTTCCTTGCGGGATCACCTCAATGGTATTTCCTCCAAACACTGTTTCGAAGAAATTCGAATTCACGTAAAAGGTAGGAAGTAAGTTCTTTTGTCCCTCTTCAGAACCTTCTTTTCGCCCATCGGCAGCATCGATCTTTTCTTTGAAATAGGCTTTCATTTGTTCCCGAAGTACCAATTCCTGGTATTCTTCTGGGGTTAGGATAATTGGATAAGATATATTGAATTCACCCAGGGTTCGGGTAAGGATATAACGTTCGGTAATTGGGTCGTATTCATAGAGATTTTGAATACTGGTAGGATTGGGAAGGTCCATTCTTCCCATGGTAGAACCAGTTGCGGTAGTGTCCTGGGCTTGTGTAGCGACACCTCCGAAAACTAGGGAGGTAAATAAGATAAATCTGGCCAGGTTATTTATGAAATCGTAATTTTTTCCCCTCAATGTCTACAAGTTTTTTAAAGCTTCCTTAATGATGGTTTCTACCGTTGCTTGCGGATCGGTTTTCAATACTTGATCACAGGCCTTTTCAGCCTGGCGTCGAGCGAAGCCAAGTGTCTCCAATGCAGATAACGCTTCATTCTTATTCGTATTGCTCGAAACAACAGAAACATCGTCCATTCCGTATACTTTCAAGATCTTATCTTTTATGTCCAAAACAACCCGTTGCGCCGTCTTTGCTCCTATTCCTTTTACAGATTGAATAGTCACCACATCTTCACTGGCGATCGCCTCTCGAATTTGAGCCGGGGAAAGTGAAGATAACATAGTACGTGCTGTACTTGCTCCCACGCCTGACACAGAGATCAATAAACGAAATATCTCCCGCTCCATCTCGCTTGAAAATCCATAGAGCGTATGGGCATCTTCACGCACCTGTAAATGGGTAAACAACCTTACTTTTTCCGAATCCGGGAGCTGTGAAAAGGTATGTAATGAAATGTTCAAAAAATAACCCACACCATTACAATCTATGACAATGTCGGTTGGGTTTTTTGAAACTAATCTGCCCTCCAAATGGGTTATCATTGGCTCTCGTCAGGTTATTGGCTCAAATATAGTACAATTATTTGCATCTGCTAGTAATCCAGAATACGAATATGGGGGACTTATTTCTTCTTCTTTTGCTTCTTTTCCTCCCGTTCACGCTTCTCTTTTTGTTGAGCGTCAACCACCGCCACGGTTGTCATATGTACGATCTCCTCCACCTTGGCGCCTAGTTGAAGAATATGAACCGGTTTATTCATGCCCAACATGATAGGGCCAATGGATTCCACTCCTTTCTGTTCCTTCAACATTTTGTAGTTGCTATTTGCTGAATCCAGGTTTGGAAATACCAGCGCATTTACTTTTTTACCAGCCAGTTTTGAAAACGGAAACTTGCTCTGAAGCATTTCAGGGTTCAGGGCAAAATCGGTTTGCAACTCTCCATCCACGATCATATCTGGATTAGATTCGTGGAGTAATCTCACAGCCTCCCTCACTTTGGCGGCATGCGGATCCTTGGAGGACCCAAAATTGGCATAGGAGATCATTGCGATCACTGGCGTTATACCAAAGATCTTCGCAGTGTAATTGGTCATTTGAGCGATATTCGCCAATTCTTTGGCGGTTGGATCTATATTAATAGAGGTGTCTGAAATAAACAAAGGGCCTTTCGGAGTTAACATCAGGTTGGTGGCGGCTACTTTATCTACCCCCTCAAATTTTCCAATGGTTTCCAGTACCGGCCTCAAGACCGTTGGATAGGCCCGTGCATAGCCAGAGATCATTCCATCGGCATCGCCTTCATTTACCATCATGGCTGCAAAATAATTTCGCTCACGCATTAAGCGTTCGGCCTCGTATAAGGTAACCCCGTTTCTCTTGCGTGCCTGCCAGTATTTAACCGCATAGCGATTCAGGTTATCGGATTGTTCGTCACTTTTTGGATCGATGATCTCAACTTCGGCCTCGAAATCGATCTCTTCCATAAGTTCTTTGATCACCGAAGTCCTTCCTAATAAGATAGGTATGGCCGCCCTTTCCTCATATACGATTTGTGCAGCTTTCAAAACATCCAAATGATCGGCCTCGGCAAAGACGATCCGTTTAGGATTTGCTTTTGCCCGATCCATGAGCAAGCGGAGGATTTTGTTATCACTACCCATGCGGTCCAGGAGCTCTTCGACGTATTGGTTCCAGTTTTCTATTTTTTCAGTGGCTACTCCACTTTGCATTGCCGCCTTTGCAACTGCAGGGGGCACGGTGGTAATTAATCGTGGATCGAAAGGTTTGGGTATGATGTAATCCTTGCCGAAGGTGAGCCGTGTTTCATCGTAAGCAATGTTCACCTGCTCCGGAACCGGCTCCTTGGCGAGTGCTGCCAGTGCCTTGACTGCAGCCATCTTCATCTCCTCGTTGATTTTCGTTGCACGCACATCCAGGGCGCCACGAAAAATGAATGGGAATCCCAGGACGTTATTTACCTGGTTTGGATGATCGCTCCTGCCGGTTGCCATAATGATATCATCGCGCGTTTTTATAGCGAGATCGTAGCTAATTTCCGGGTTCGGGTTTGCCATGGCGAATACAATTGGATTTTCAGCCATGCTTTTGAGCATTTTCGGACTCAAAATATCGGCGATTGAAAGTCCCACAAATACATCGGCATCCTTGATAGCTTCTTCCAGCGTTTCTATTTCCCGCGATGTAGCAAATTCCTTTTTCTCTTCGGAAAGGTCTTCTCTGTCTTTTCTAATCACGCCCGAGCTGTCCACCATCACAATATGCTGTGCTTTCGCCCCAAAGGCCTTGTAAAGTCGAGTGCATGAAACAGCCGCCGCACCTGCCCCAGAAATAACAATTTTAACCTTTGAAATCTGTTTTTCGGCAATCTCCAAGGCATTCAGCAATGCCGCCGCAGAAATAATAGCTGTTCCGTGCTGGTCATCATGCATTACGGGAATGTCGAGTTCGGCGCGTAGCCGGTTTTCGATCTCAAAAGCTTCAGGTGCTTTGATATCTTCCAAATTGATCCCTCCAAAAGTGGGAGCAATATGCTTGACTGTTGCAATAAATTCTTCTACATCCTCGGTATCGATCTCGATATCAAACACATCAATGTCCGCAAAGATTTTGAATAGCAACCCTTTTCCTTCCATTACAGGTTTAGAAGCTTCAGGTCCAATATTCCCTAGTCCCAGAACTGCTGTACCGTTCGAGATGACCGCGACAAGATTCCCTTTATTTGTATACTTGTAGACGTCCTTGGTATTTTTATCTATTTCCAGACAGGGTTCGGCAACTCCGGGACTATATGCCAGGGCCAGGTCCCGTTGTGTAGCGTATTTTTTGGTGGGCACCACCTGGATCTTACCGGGCCTGGGTTTGGCGTGATATCGCAACGCTTCCCTTCGTCTGTTTGCTTTGCTCATAATTAGGAGTTATCGAGACTTACAAAGGTAACCGAGTGGAGGAAATTAGGAAACTTATTTCAGGAAATTTATGTTGCGTTTCAGGCCTACGTACTTGGTTCGTTGAACTGCACTTTTCTTAAAGATCTCCTGAAATACCTCCTCGGTGATCTCCTCCCAATCGCTCTTGCTCATTGAAAGTAATTGCGGATTGGGGTCGAATAACGGTTCTTGGTGTGCTTTGCTGAACCGATTCCACGGACAAACATCCTGGCAAACATCGCAACCAAACATCCAATCTTCGAATTGCCTTGAGAATTCGGAAGGGATCTCATTTTTCAATTCGATGGTGAAGTAGGAAATGCATTTACTCCCATCTACCACATAGGGTTCAACAATAGCCTGTGTGGGACAGGCGTCGATGCATGCGGTACAGCTTCCACAGTGATCGGTTACGGGAAGGTCGTAGTCCAGCTCAAGGTCAATGATAAGTTCGGCAATGAAGTAAAAGGACCCCAGTTGTTTAGTGAGTAAGTTGGTGTGTTTTCCCATCCACCCCAGTCCGCTCTTCGCGGCCCAGGCTTTATCCAGCACAGGGGCTGAGTCCACGAAAGCCCTTCCATGAACATCACCTATTTCAGATTGTATATAATGAAGCAGCGATTTCAGTTTATCTTTTATCACGAAATGGTAGTCGGTTCCATAGGCGTATTTTGAAATTTTATAGGAATCTTCAGACTGCATTTCCTTCGGAAAGTAATTCAACAATAATGAAACCACGCTTTTTGAACCAGGGACCAGCTTGGTTGGATCCAACCGCTTATCGAAGTGGTTTTCCATGTATCCCATCTCCCCGTGCATCCCATTGTTTAACCAGGATTCCAAACGAGGTGCCTCCTCTTCCAGGAATTCAGCCTTGCTAATTCCGCATGAAAGAAAACCCAGGCGCTTTGCTTCAGCCTTGATGAGCCGGGTATACTTCTCTTTGGGCATAGGTGAAAGATAGTTGGAAATAGGAAGAATTGAAACCTATTTCCTAATTATCCATCTGTCCTGGGGATACCAATTATCGACGGGAGGTTGTTCTATGTGCTCAATGATAGTAGCATTGGAAAACAATTGTCGCATGTATTCTTTAGGCTGAAACGCGGCAAACATACGATGTCCTTCCTTAACTTTCCCGCGAACTACCAGCTTGCCTCGGTTGAATTGATCGAGTTCTTGTGGAGTTAGTTTGGATTTATAGGTATCGCCTTGGGTCGTCAACATCATGATGCCCCCTGGTTTTAGAACCCGGAAGAGTTCGCTATACCAGGCCGGATGCATTTCTTCCGACAAGTGCGTTAATATGGAAAGTCCGTAGATTAAATCGAAGAAGTTATCTGCATAAGGCAATTTTGCCTCCAGGCCATTGTTGTTGAACTTGATCTCGGGTAGGTTTTTTGCACACCAGTCAAT
>JABDNM010000047.1 GCA_013043825.1 Flavobacteriaceae bacterium | reverse complement strand
ATGCCATGCTCTGTTACATTCATGAAACCGGGAATGTAAAATTCGTAGATGGTAAGATGATATTCCTGCAGGGCAGCCCGGTGTTAAGTGAACAGAATGGGATCCAGGTTGGACGATTATCGGGGATCGTTGCACATTATGTGCCTAACTACCTGCTGAAGAACAGATTGCCAACATGGGAAACCAATTGTATCGATGATTGGGAACAAAAGGTAGATGCTATTGTTGAAGAGACCAAGGACGAAAATATGACTGTGATTAGCGGTATTCCTTCGTGGGTGCAAATGTATTTTGAACGGCTTCAGCAAGCTACTGGCCAGAAAATAGGTGAGTTGTTCGAAAACTTTGATCTTTTCATCTATGGCGGCGTGAACTATGAGCCATATCGTAACAAGTTTGAGCAACTCATAGGCAGAAAGGTCGATAGTATTGAGCTTTATCCAGCTTCGGAAGGGTTTTTTGCATTTCAGAATGAGCAGGATGACGAGGGGTTATTGTTGCTGCTTAATTCGGGAATATTCTACGAATTCATAAAAGCCGATCACTTTTTTGATGAGAATCCGAAGCGTATTATGATTCAGGATGTGGAGATTGATGTAAACTATGTAATCATCATCTCCACCAATGCAGGGCTCTGGGCGTATAATGTGGGAGACACTGTTAAATTCACCTCCAAGTCCCCCTATAAGCTAGTAGTTACGGGAAGGATCAAGCACTTTATTTCGGCATTTGGGGAACATGTCATAGGCAAAGAGGTGGAAGAAGCCATGAGCAGTGCGCTGGTCGAGTTTGGTATTTCAATTTCAGAATTCACAGTAGCTCCTCAAACCAATACTACCGCCGAACTCCCCTATCATGAGTGGCTGGTGGAATTTGACCATATTCCACCCAATTTGGAGCAGATCGCCACGCATATTGACCAAAAAATGCAGATGCAAAATAGCTATTACAGGGATCTTGTTGAAGGAAAAATTTTGCAGCCTTTAAAAATTACCTCCTTGAAGGCCAATTGCTTCAACCACTATATGAAATCGCTAGGTAAATTGGGGGGCCAGAACAAGGTGGCCAGGCTTTCCAACGATCGAAAAATTGCGAATGCTTTGCTGAGTTTGAACGCATAAATAAGTAGTATCTTTGCCCACTAAATGAGTATAACGAAAACACATAGGCGAACAAGGGCTCAAGAGAGTAGTGGAGCGATAGAGCGCATTTATATCACCATGCGACATCTCTTCAACCGGGGTTTCTATAAGCCCATGGGGGTCTCTGGAGAAACCCTGCGGGAGTCTTTGCTTATTTTAAGGCCGGAAATTTATGGATCCATTGCCGAAGAGAAGATCGAATTGCTAGGGCTCATTTATGTAATGGACCGCCTACCCTATGGGATCGAAGAGTGCCGTTTTATTAACCTTACCAGTGACGAGGGTTACAAAAACTCACATTTTAAACCGATCATTCCAGAGAAACGAAGAAGGAACTGTTACAGGATCGATTCGGAACAAATGAACATTGAAGTTACACGGGGACGAAGCGAGATCTACGACGTGCTTACCCACCTCACCTTCCTGTATATCGAATCACACAAGATCATGAAACAGGTCATGATAAATGATGAAGGAGATTTGATCCGGGACTGGAAAAAGCTCGAAGAGGCTGTGCTTCAGAAGGAAACCTTAAATCAAAACCAAAAAGAGATCGCGCTTACTCATACCGCGAATTTCTTGGGGAGAACCTTCGAGGAAGTACTCGATGTATATGATGAATTTGCTTGTCCGGAAGACGAAAATCGCTTTCTGAAGATCATTTATTACCTGGGTAAGGGCGCCATCGCCGAATACCTTCATGATAAGAAGCGACTCATTACATTCAGCCCTGTTCTTAGGGAGCGCCTAGGTCACCATATACATGGCGAACGCTGGGCCCACAACATCAAAGAGGTGATGCATAATCATGATCTTCTTCAAAGGCCAATACATATTATAAGTGCTAATATGCACAGTGTAATGAACACTTTGTTTGCACATGAAGCCCTTAAAAGCCAATTGAAAAACAAAGAGGAACTAGCTGTTTATGAGCTGCTTAGCAAGCCGGATAACGAGAAATTACGTCAAAAAGTTACCAAAGAGGCAACGTCGCGAGGTATGATGTATCTCAAGGATGAAAGTGGGACCAACATCGATGTTCAGATCTTTGATATGGCAAAAGCGGGTGAGAATAGTTTTAATCTGTCGCAAACTTCAGAGGAGCAGAGTGACAAACCGGTGATCCTGGTGATGGACTATGCCTTTGGAGAGCAGGCCTACGAGACTATGGATGAGCTTTTGAAGCCTTTTAAAGTTGGGGGTGAACGCTTGTTTTTTAATGTTGAATCGATCTCCATCATGGGAAAGGCAGGCATATTAAGCGGTGGAAAGGGTGATATAATGATCCCCACGGCCCATATTTTTGAAGGGACGGCAGACAATTATCCGTTTAAAAATAAGCTCAGGAAGGAACAGTTTGAAGGAGAAGGCGTGAATGTTTGTCAGGGAGCCATGATCACGGTCTTAGGTACTTCCCTGCAAAACAGGGACATACTGAAGTTTTTCCATGAATCCACCTGGAATGTGATTGGACTGGAAATGGAAGGCGCCCATTATCAAAAAGCAATACAATCTGCCTCAAAAATACGCGGAAGTGTAAATCCAAATCTAAAAGTACATTATGCATACTATGCGAGTGATAATCCTTTAGAAACAGGAAGCACACTTGCTTCGGGAGGATTGGGGACCACCGGGGTAAAACCTACTTACTTGATCACCCGAAAGATCCTTGAGCAAATTTTATCACCGGTAGTGAAGCAGGTAAAATGAAGGAAAATGGGAAGAATTTATTAGGAAAAGGAGTGTTAATTTGAATTTAGATAAAACTAAAAATATATTTTGAAGAACAACAAAGTCTTAATTACCGGCGCCGCAGGCTTTATTGGCTCCAATTATGTGGATTATGTGCTTGCCAAAGCACCCGACACTGTTTTTGTGCTGGATAAGCTCACTTATGCTGGAGATATGCGGAATTTGGAAGCTGCGAATTCACATGATAATTTCCATTTTATCAAAGGGGATATTTGTGATCCCGATCTACTTTCCAAGTTATTTGAACAGCATAAATTCGATCGGGTAGTGCATTTTGCAGCTGAATCGCATGTGGATAATTCAATATCGGGCCCGGGAGCATTTATTAATACGAATATCGTGGGTACTTTCAACCTCCTTCAAGCCGCCTATAAAACATGGATGAACGGTCCAAATCAATTCAAGGATGGATTCGAAGAGGCTAGATTCCTACATGTTTCCACCGACGAGGTCTATGGCACCCTTGGAGAGACTGGATTATTCACCGAAGAAACTCCCTACGCGCCCAATAGTCCTTATTCTGCTTCCAAAGCTTCTTCCGATTTCATTGTGCGAAGCTACTTTCACACGTATGGCTTGCCGGTGGTGACAACGAATTGTTCTAATAATTACGGTCCCAATCAGCATAAGGAAAAGTTGATCCCAACTATAATTCGTAAAGCAATTGGCGGCGAGCCTATTCCTATTTATGGTGATGGTCAGAATATACGCGATTGGTTGTATGTGCGAGACCATTGTGTGGGTATAAAACTGGTGCTGGATTCAGGAAGACTAGGTGAGACTTACAATATAGGTGGTAGGAATGAGCGGAAGAACCTCTACATCGCCCAAACCATCTGCGACCTTTTGGACGAGATGCAACCTGGTAAAAGCTCTTATCGAGAACAAATCTCCTTTGTGACCGATCGTCCGGGGCATGACTTTCGTTATGCCATCGATGCAAGTAAAATCGAGAATGAGTTGGGTTGGAAAGCAGAAGAGAACTTTGAAAGTGGAATTAGAAAAACCATCCAGTGGTATTTAACACATAAAGATAGATTGTAACCTATGAAGGGAATCATTTTAGCCGGAGGATCCGGAACACGATTACATCCGCTTACGCTGGCGGTGAGCAAGCAGTTGATGCCTGTTTACGACAAGCCCATGATCTACTATCCTTTGTCAACCCTTATGTACAGTGGAATTCGTGAGATTTTGATCATCTCAACACCGGAAGATCTTCCGCTATTCGAAAAACTGTTAGGCGATGGTAAAAAGTATGGCTGCGAATTTCATTACGCTGTGCAGGAACATCCCAACGGATTGGCAGAGGCATTTATCATTGGGAAGGAATTCATAGGTGGGGACAAAGTGGCACTAATTCTGGGAGATAATATTTTCTACGGAAGTGGTTTGAAAGATTTACTTCAGGCCAACAGCGATCCGGAAGGCGGAATTATATATGCCTATCATGTTCACGACCCTGAAAGATATGGTGTAGTGGAATTCGATGGTGGAGGTACAGTACTGTCCATTGAAGAGAAGCCTAAACAACCAAAATCCAATTATGCCGTTCCAGGAATTTATTTCTATGATAATTCGGTGGTGGAAATAGCGAGTAACATCAAACCCAGCCCGCGTGGTGAACTAGAGATCACCGATGTGAACAACGCTTACCTCAGTCAAGGAAAGCTAAATGTAAGTATATTGGATAAAGGAACCGCCTGGTTGGACACGGGGACCTTTGCCTCGCTCATGCAAGCCTCACAGTTTGTGGAAGTGATCGAAGAACGACAAGGCCTCAAAATAGGGGCGATCGAGGAGGCAGCTTACGAAATGGGCTACATTGATAAAGTGCAACTCATCAAATTGGCCGAACCACTATTGAAAAGTGGATATGGTAAACACCTAATGCAACTTGATTAACTGTGGAGATCGTAAAAACCCCGCTTAAAGATTGTTTTGTGATAAAACCCCGGGTCTATCGGGATGAACGAGGGTATTTCCTGGAGACTTTCAATGCGAGGGGATTTCAACGTGAGACCGGGATTAATGTGGATTTTGTTCAGGACAATCAATCATCTTCTACTCGTGGGGTACTTAGAGGCTTACACTACCAGAAAGGAGACATGGCGCAGGCAAAATTGGTGCGTGCAGCCCTTGGAAAAGTATTGGATGTGGTGGTCGACCTTAGAAAGGATTCACCTAGTTTCGGACAGACCTTTTCAGTGGTCCTGGACGATCAAAACCATTGGCAGCTCTACGTGCCGCGTGGATTTGCACATGGATTCATCACACTATCACCCACTTCAATCTTCAGTTATAAATGCGATAACTTTTACGATAAAATATCTGAAACGGGGATACGCTACAACGACGCAACCTTGGCCATCGATTGGCATCTTCCGGAGGAAGAATTCATTGTTTCAGAAAAAGACCTGGAACTACCCACCTTCGAGGAATCTATTCGATGAAAAAAATAGTAGTAACAGGCGCAAACGGACAGTTGGGCAAATGCCTGCGCGATGTGGCCTCAAACTTTCCACAATTCGATAACCACTTTGTAGATAGGGCGGTATTGAACATCGACGACCCCGGTTCCGTTTCTGAATTCTTCGAAAGCAACCAGTTTGATATTTGTATCAATACTGCGGCCTACACGAATGTGGAAAAGGCTGAAAGTGAACAAGAAGCAGCTTTTAAAACCAATGCCGAAGGGGTTAAAAACCTTGCAAAGGCTTGTTCAGCGCAAGGCACTACCCTGATCCATATTTCTACCGACTACGTTTTTGACGGCACCAAACAAACTCCTTATAAAGAAGCCGATGCGGTCAACCCTATCAATGCTTATGGCGCTTCAAAGCTGCAGGGAGAAGAGCACATTCAGGATATTTGTGAACAATTTTTTATACTTCGCACCTCCTGGTTGTATTCTCAATACGGACATAATTTTCTGAATTCCATGTTGCGATTTGCAGCAGAAGGCAGAGATCTAACCATCACCACCGAACAAGTGGGAGCACCTACAAACGCAAATGACCTTGCTGAAGCCATCTACACAATGATCGAAAGTGGTAAAGAGGATTACGGACTTTATCATTTCAGCAACCTGGGTCGTGCTACCTGGTATGATTTTGCGGAAGCTATTTTTAAGTGTTCGGGACAATTAGAAAGTGTAAAGCTTGCAAAAACCGCGCATTACAGTACTTTTGCAAAAAGGCCTGCATTCAGCATTTTGGATACTCGCAAGTTTTCGGAAACGTTTCAATTCGAATTAAAACCCTGGGATCAAAGTTTATGCGATCTTATTGAAAATCATAAGAAATAAAAATCAACTACAATGGCAGAAAACAATCAACAAGAAATAGATCTGTTATTTTTCGTACAAAAATTAAACAATGCCTTCAAGCGAGGAGTGGTCCTCTTGTATAATGGCCTTCTTTTTGCGAAAAGGAACTGGATCATTCTATTAGTTCTTATTCTCGCGGGAGTGGGTTATGGTTATTATGCCGAATCCAACGCCAAACCGAGTAAAAAGGCCCAGGTGCTGGTGCGAATTAATTTTGGCGCTGTCCATGATGTTTACAGTATAGTCGCAAATGCGAATAACGAGATCGCAAGTGGAACTTTTGCCGATACCGGAGATAGCGAGATGGATAAAGAATTGAATCGAGTAGGAGCTATGGAGCTTACACCCATCATTAATATCAAGGAGATCCTTGATAAGTACGATAGCAACGACCGTAGATTGGAAGGAATCGTGAAGAACCTGGATTTCGAGTTTGAAGAAGAAGGTGAATTTGCAGCACTTTCAGAGACCTTCCGAAGTGAATATAAATACCATTACCTCGATGTGTCCTTCTCCCATAGTGCGACTACCGAAACACTGGAGAAATTGATCGAGCACATCAACCAAACTCCCATACTACAAGAAACCAGGGAAAATGGAATTAAAAGTATGCAGGAGGGTATCACTTCCACTAAAGAAACCATCGAACAAATCAATGGGGTGCTTGAATCGTATAACGCGAGTGAAAAGTCTTCAGGTCCCCAGGCACAATTATACGTGGTTGACAAGAACTTCAATATTTCAGAAATTTTCAAGAATAAGGTCAGTTTACAAAAACAACTCGAAGACATGCAAAGGGACATGGTTTACGCTAAGGAAGTGGTTGTAAATGTGAATAAACCCAGCCTGTATATCGAGGAAGGGATTTTAAGCAAGAAGATGCTGGTCTATCCCATCTTGCTCGTATTTATCTTTTTTGGCCTGGCACTTATGAGATCTGCCTATTTCTCAAT
>JABDNM010000025.1 GCA_013043825.1 Flavobacteriaceae bacterium | reverse complement strand
TTCCAGCACGATCTTTTTGGATGCCTTGGCTTCGAATACAGAATATTTTATTCCATTTTTATCCAATTTCCCTGCCTTCATTTCAAACTTGGCATCGGTTCCGGGAACGTCGCTCAATGTCTTATATCTATCATCACCCTGGAAGAGAGAATCCTTCACGGAAGCAAAACGCAGCGTATCTACTACGATCACATCTATGTAATATCCTTCGGAAATACCATAAGCCTTGTTCTTAACCACATCTGCATAGCTGCTATCCCTACGTTCGGTAATGGCGTACTGTGCCGTGTCCAGGAATCTTACAAGTGAATCGAAATCTCCGGTAAATTTCCCTGTGATCTCCTTATGCGCTAATTGAGCCGCTTTGATATCTTTGAGTTTTGCGATGACCTGTTCATACCGCTGTTCTTTCTTTTTATTGAATTGTACCGGGCCAATAACCGAGTTGTACAATTGA
The DNA here is from genome assembly GCA_013043825.1 of Flavobacteriaceae bacterium. GTDB lineage: Bacteria > Bacteroidota > Bacteroidia > Flavobacteriales > Flavobacteriaceae > Aureisphaera. The sequence goes on along the minus strand of JABDNM010000025.1, from coordinate 26,688 downwards.
TAACCCAAATAAATTATAAGTACCCAAAGTAGTAACGAGATAATGCGTGCAAATTTTACAGGAACATATTTCGTAACGACGATTGCAAAAACAATAAGAGCAACAATTCCCAGTATGATAGTTATAATCATAATATTTGTTTGAAGTTTATTTAAAATGGTCTATCGCAAATCTACAATTTTTTTTTATTCGCAAAACTATAAACCGAAAAAAACCTAGCTATCTTTGAGGCTCAGACCCATCGTGTTTTATGGATGTTTCCCATTTTTACAGTTTACTTAAAAGCGACTTTCCGCATACCGTTACTCCTAAGCAAGATCTGGCACTTCAGTTATTGTCCAAATTCGCCCTGGGGGATGATAAAAACGAGATCTTTTTGCTTAAAGGATATGCTGGTACCGGTAAGACCACCATCATTGGCACCGTGGTAAAAAACCTGTGGAACGCCAAGCGGTCTTCGGTGCTGCTGGCTCCAACCGGTAGAGCTGCAAAAGTCATTGGAAGTTATAGTAACAAAGAAGCTTTCACTATTCATAAAAAGATCTACTATCCAAAAAGTGTTAAAGGAGGTGTGTCTTTCACGCTTCAGAAAAACAAACATCGCAGCACCCTTTTCATCGTTGATGAAGCTTCCATGATCCCGGATATTGTTCAAGATTCGAAACTATTCGAGAATGGTTCCTTATTGGATGATTTAATGCATTATGTCTACAGTGGATACAACTGTAAACTATTGCTCATTGGAGACACGGCCCAGCTACCTCCGGTAAAATTGAACATCAGCCCGGCGCTCGACAAGTCCATTTTGGAAAATCATTACAACAAAACCGTCATTAGCATCGAACTGGATGAAGTGGTGCGCCAACGGAAGGAGAGCGGTATATTGTTCAACGCCACCCAAATTAGAACGGCCCTGGAAAATGGTTTTTATGATAGCTTTCGATTCAATGAAGCCGCTTTCAAGGAGGTGATCAGGCCTTTCGACGGACAAGAGATCATGGACGCCATTAGCGATTCCTATAATGAATTGGGCAACGAAGAAACGGTGATTATCGTACGATCGAACAAAAGAGCCAATATTTACAATCAAAACATTCGTAATCGCATTCTTTACCAGGAAGAAGAACTGTCTGTAGGGGATTACCTCATGGTGGTCAAGAATAATTATTTCTGGGTGGAACCACAAACCGAGGCTGGTTTTATAGCGAATGGTGACATCATTGAAGTATTGGAGATCTTTCGTTTTAAAGAGCTCTACGGTTTTCACTTTGCTGAAGTCTCCGTTCGAATGGTAGACTATCCCAAAATGCCGGCCTTCGAAACGGTCCTCTTGCTGGACACGCTGCGATCTGAAAGCCCATCACTGAGTTACGAAGATTCGAATCAATTGTACGAAGAGGTCAAAAAAGATTATGCAGACGAACGATCCAATTACAAAAAGTTTCTAGGTGTAAAGAACAATAAATTCTTCAATGCGCTGCAAGTGAAGTTTTCGTATGCCATAACCTGTCATAAATCCCAGGGCGGACAATGGAAGAATGTCTTTGTGGAACAACCCTATCTACCCAATGGAATTGACAAGGAATACCTTCGATGGTTGTACACAGCAGTTACAAGATCGACCGAAAAACTCTATTTATTAGGCTTCAGGGATGAATTTTTTATCGAAGACGAGTAAACCTTTTTCAAAATTAGCATCTATCCTATATATTCCGGGCTAAACCCTTTCGAATCGTTGGAATCTTTCTATTTTTGCAACCTGAACAAACACGTGTAGCATTGAAGATAATAGCTATGATCCCAGCGCGCTATGGCGCATCACGATTTCCGGGAAAGCTCATGCAGGACCTTGGGGGAAAACCTGTGATCGTTCGAACCTACGAAGCAACGAAGGAAACCGAATTGTTCGACGAGGTGTATGTGGTGACAGATAACGAGGTCATCTTCAAGGAGATCGAGCTCCATGGTGGGAAAGCCATTATGAGCAAGAAGGAACATGAAAGTGGAACCGACCGCATCGCAGAGGCTGCAGAGAATATGGATGTGGATATTGTGGTTAATGTCCAGGGAGATGAACCGTTCACTAGTAAGTCTGGATTACAGGAAGTGCTTAGTGTGTTCAATGGCCCCGATGCCGATAAGATCGATCTTGCGTCCTTGATGACCGAGATCTATGATTGGAAGGAGATTAGTGACCCGAATTCAGTAAAAGTGATCGTTGATAAGGACAATTATGCTTTGTACTTTTCAAGATCGCCCATACCATATCCACGAGATAAGAATGCGTCGGTTCAGTATTATAAACACAAAGGGGTCTATGCATTCAGGAAGAAAGCCCTGATGGATTTCTATAAGCTGCCCATGAGGTCCTTAGAAGCCGCAGAGAAAATAGAATGCATTCGTTACCTCGAATATGGAAAAAATATAAAAATGGCAATATCGAATACAAGAGGAATTGAAATTGACACACCAGAAGATCTCATTCGGGCCAATAAGGTGCTGAAGGAGGATAAGAATGTAGGGGTCAATAATAAATACCGAAACTTTCCCATGGTGCCCAAGGTGGTATTCGGAAGGGGAAGCTTCGATCAATTACCTTCTATTCTGGCGCCCCAACGAAAGGATAAAGCACCGTTCATATTCCTGGTTGACGATGTCTTTGAGAACGATAAGTCCCTGATCAACCGGATGAACCTACGTTTTAATGATAAATTGATATTCGTATCTGCGGAAGAGGAACCTAAAACCGAACAGGTAGATACTATCGTCAAAGCCATAAAAGGGGAATTTACGTATCGCCCGTCCGGAATCATAGGAATTGGGGGTGGAAGTATCCTGGATCTCTCCAAGGCAGTATCTATCATGCTCACGAATAAGGGTAGTGCCTCCGATTATCAAGGTTGGGACCTAGTACATAACAAAGCTATTTATCACGTAGGCGTACCAACCATTTCGGGTACTGGAGCAGAAGTTTCCAGAACCACCGTACTTACCGGTCCGGAAAAGAAGTTGGGTATCAACAGCGATTATACTCCATTCGATCAGGCTGTACTCGATCCGGATCTCACTATTGGAGTTCCGAAGAACCAGTGGTTTTATACAGGAATGGATTGTTTTATCCATTGTGTTGAATCGCTGAACGGGACCTTCCTGAATGAATTTAGTAAAAGTTATGGCGAAAAGGCCTACGATCTGTGTAAAGAGATCTTCCTTGGAGATCACCTTTCAGAAGAAGAATCTCGAGGAAAGTTAATGATGGCTTCCTGGCACGGAGGAATGAGTATTGCATATTCTCAAGTTGGAATTGCCCATGCCATGAGCTATGGCTTATCCTATGTGCTTGGAACCAAGCACGGAATTGGAAATTGTATAGTTTTCGATCATTTGGAAGATTACTATCCGGAGGGAGTTCGTCTCTTTAAACAAATGCGCGAGTACCATGATGTGGACATTCCGAAGGGATTGTGCAGCAATCTTACCGAATATCAAATGGATACCATGATCGATATTGCTTTTAGCCTGGTACCGCTCTGGGAAAATGCCCTGGGAGACGACTGGGAGTCGATCATGACCCGTAAAAAACTGAAAGAACTCTACCTAAAAATGTAGTACCTTCACTACACTGACATGGGTATCTCGAAATTTATTTTTTGCCGCCTTTTGGGATGGAAGATCGTCGGGTATTTTCCGCCCGAGATCAGAAAAGCCGTGGTAATTGTTGTGCCTCATACAAGCTGGCACGACTTCTATGTTGGGGTCTTTGCCAGGCGCCTGCTGAAAACAAAGATCCACTGGATAGGCAAAAAAGAACTATTCAAATGGCCATTTGGTTGGTACTTCCGACGAATGGGTGGAACCCCCATCGATCGAACTCCTGGTCAAAATAAAGTAGAGGCTATCGCCAAATTGTTTGAAGGTAAAGAAGAATTTCGTTTAACCCTCGCGCCCGAGGGTACTCGTAAGAAAGTGTCGGTATGGAGAACGGGATACTATTACATTGCCATGGCAGCGAACGTGCCTATTTTTCCCGTAGCCTTCGATTATGCGATTAAAACGGTAACCGTACACCCTCCGTTCTATCCAACCGGTAATATTGAAGCAGACAGCGTGGTCCTGCGATCTCATTATGATGGAGTAGTAGGCAAAAAACCCGAGTATACCTAAGTAAATCTGTGTTTCCCGTCATAGGTTTTTTGTACATTTATCAAAAATGAATATCTATGAAAAAAGTCATCACGCTATCAATTTTCATTACCACATACCTGGCAATGGGCCAGACTCCCTGTATTGATGGAATGGCCGGATCATTCGAATGCAACGGCTATGACCTTATATCCCAAATTCCGCTTTCAACTTTTAATTCAGTAAAAGCAAACGATTCCTGGGGATGGACAGACCCTCAGGACGGTAAAGAATATGCTATCATTTGCCTGAACGAAGGGACGGCATTTATCGATATTTCAGACCCTCTGAATCCAGTCTACCTTGGTCAACTGCCCAGTGAAAGCAATGATCATACTACCTGGAGAGATGCGAAAACTTTCAATAACCACGCTTTCATTGTAAGTGAAGACAGCAACCACGGGATGCAGGTGTTCGATCTCACACGTCTTCGAAATGTGACCAGTCCCCCCGAGGTTTTTACAACCGATGCCCTGTATACCAATTTCGGTAGTTCACATAATATTGTGGTTAACGAAGATACCGGTTATGCCTATGCTGTGGGAACAGATTCTTTTGGAGGCGGGCCTCACTTTGTGGATATCAACGATCCTGTAAATCCGGTTGCTGCAGGTGGCTTTTCTGCTGAAGGATATACCCATGATGCACAGGTGGTTATTTATAATGGTCCCGACTCGGATTATACGGGTAGAGAGATCCTATTTGGGAGCAATCAAACCCAGGTGGTTATTGTGGACGTGACCGATAAGGGGAACCCGCAAACTATCTCCACCGTTGCTTACAACAACGTGAGTTACACCCACCAGGGATGGCTAACGGAAGATCAACGGTACTTCTTGCTAGGCGATGAGACCGATGAGATAAGTTCGGGGATCAATTCAAGAACGATCATATTCGACTTTCTCGACCTTGACAATCCGCAGGTTCACTTCGAATATTATGGTGCAACTGGTGCCACAGACCATAATGGATACGTAAAGGGAGATAAGTTCTACCTGGCCAACAATGCGGCCGGATTACGAGTAATGGACATTTCGGATATCGCAAACCAGAATATGAGCGAATTTGGTTTCTTCGATAGCTACTCAAATAATAACAATTCAGGTTTTAACGGGTCGTGGAACGTATTTCCATTTTTAGATAGCGGTCACATAATCATTAGCGATAGGGCAGAAGGCTTCCTACTTGTGAAGGCTCCGGAACTGGGAATTGATGAACTAAATATTTCCAATTCGATGATGTTGTATCCCAATCCTGTGACCCATCGACTTACCATTTCTTCATCACGAGAGGAAATTACTTCGGTAGTGATCACCGACTTAGTAGGGAAAATTATTTATTCGGAAGTATTTGATGGAACAAAAAACAAAGAAATCGACCTTTCAAATGTTTCGCAAGGAATGTACTTTGCCCTGATCGACGGGATAGTGAGCAAGAAGATCTTAAAACGGTAACCTGAGAAAATGTCATTCTGTATTTGAAGAACTCTCATCCATACTGTGATAGACGTTCTGAACATCGTCGTCCTCCTCAAGTTTTTCGAGTAATTTTTCAACATCAGCCGCTTCTTCGGCATTAATTTTCTTGGTTACCTGTGGAATTCGCTCGAAACCGGAAGACAAGATCTCGATCCCTTTTTCCTCCAGATATGACTGGATGGCACCAAAGCTCTCGAATGGTGCATATATAAGTACCCCATCGTCATCTTCAAAGATCTCTTCTACTCCAAAATCGATCAATTCCAGTTCAAGTTCTTCCATGTCCATATCGCCCACATCTACACGAAAATTACAAACGTGATCGAACATAAAGGAAACAGATCCAGAGGTTCCAAGATTACCATCGCATTTATTAAAATAGGAACGCACATTCGCTACGGTACGGGTATTATTATCGGTGGCCGTTTCGACCAACACGGCGATTCCGTGAGGAGCATAGCCTTCGAAAAGAACTTCTTTGAAGTCACCCTGGTTTTTATCACTGGCTCGTTTGATCGCCCGTTCAATATTGTCCTTAGGCATATTGACCGACTTGGCATTTTGGATGACTGCCCGAAGGCGGGAATTCGCATCGGGATCCGGGCCACCTTCTTTTACAGCTATGACTATATCCTTACCAATACGTGTAAACGCCTTTGACATGGCGGACCACCGTTTCATTTTTCTCGCCTTTCTGAATTCGAAAGCTCTTCCCATTATTTGAAATTTTTATTCAGTATTGAAAGGAATGATTATCCCAGGATCAACGGCCACAAATTTAGTAAAAGAATAGAGTTTACAAAGCGCGAAGTAAGTTCGCAAAGCGATCGAGTCTAAGTGACCAATTCATTGATCACTGCCGCCAGGTCCAGGTCGTTTTGGGTAACGCCCCCGGCATCATGGGTTGAAAGGCTTATATGCAGTCGGTTGTAAACATTGGTCCAATCCGGGTGATGATTTCGTTTTTCCGCCTCGAAAGCAATGCGGGTCATTACAGTAAATGCATCCTTGAAATTATCGAATTCGAACGAAGTGTGGATGGCATTGTCGTTGTATTCCCAGCCATCTAATTCTTTCAAACTTGTTAAAATTTGCTGTTCGGAAAGTGTTTGCATGGTGTTAATTCTTTAATGTGATTATCTCTTCCTTTAAAGTGCTATCGGCTATCACTTCAGCTACCGTAATGTGGTAATTTTTAGGTAGTTTATTTTTCTTCGGAAGGATTGCCAGGTACCTGTCTTCATTACTTCGAAAGACATTTTTAAAGATAAGTTTTTTATCACTAATTTTTTCAGAGATCTCCTTGAAAAGTTCATCATGATGAACCATATCCTTACTCGCCAAATGGTAAATACCAAAGCGCCCCTTGTTAATGATATAATGTACCTGCTGTGCGATCTTGTCTGCAGTGGTTACACTAATTATAAGGTTCGGAAATACTTCAAAGCTAGCATGATGTTTCATCGCCTGTTTCAACTGAAAGATCTTTGGGGAATTCACCCCAAGCACCATGGGTAAACGGAGGATTGCAAAATTTTCCTTTGGCAGTGTCTTGATCAGTTTTTCACACGCTATCTTGAAACGTCCGTATTCACTTTCAGATAAGGGTGGATCTTTTTCGTATGAAGGGAAGTTACCCTTTCCGTCGAATACATTTACAGTAGATAGGAAAAGCAAACGAGCACCCGTCCCAATACTATATTCCACCAGGGTTTCGTGTGCCTTTAATTGCAATTTGAAATCACCTCGTAAACTGGAAATAATTACATCGGGTTTAACTTGAGCCAGAATGCGATCCAAACCACCATCCTCCACATCGAATTGATAGAAAACCTGGTTATCACCAAAAAGCCCTTCTTGACTGGAGTATGTGCCATACACATCATAATAGGAAAGCAACTCTTTATAGAGTGTATTGCCAATGAAACCACTGGCACCAAGTATGAGGATCTTATCAATCATGGATGTATTGAAATGAGGCGTAGGTCACTATTTGCTATACTTTGTAAAACGGCAATTTTACCACGGTAGCCGGAACTGCGTTTTTCCTAATTTGTATGTTTATTTGTGTGCCCGGTTCTTTCATTATAGTTGGAACGTAGCCCATTCCAATCCCTTTTCCAAGAGATGGAGACATGGTACCGCTGGTTACATTTCCAATCACCTTTCCCTGTCCGTCAACAATATCATACCCTTGCCGAGGTATTCCACGTTCATTTAGTTCAAATGCCACCAGGCGTCTTTCCGGGCCGCGTTCTTTTTCTTTTTTTAGCTCTTCTGAATTGATAAAGTCCTTTGAAAATTTGGTAATCCAACCAAGTCCTGCTTCAATAGGAGAGGTGGTCTCGTCGATGTCATTCCCATAGAGGCAGTAACCCATTTCTAATCGCAGGGTGTCCCTCGCCGCCAGGCCAATGGGCTTTATGTCCCAATTAGCACCAGCTTCCATCACCTTGTCCCATACCTGCTTTACTTCGCTATTTTTGCAATAGATCTCGAAGCCTCCGCTTCCTGTATAACCTGTGGCGCTGATGATAACATGCTCTATCCCCGCGAAATCGGCTACCCTGAAAGTATAGAACTTGATCTCATCAAGATCTACTGAGGTTAACGATTGCATCGCTTCAACGGCCTTTGGACCTTGAATTGCCAGCAGCGAATAATCCTCCGAAAGGTCACGCAGTTCGGCACCTGCATCATTATGGGAATTGATCCAGTTCCAGTCCTTTTCAATATTGGATGCATTGACCACCAACAACCACTTCTCGGCTTCCAGGCGATATACGATCAGGTCATCTACGATTCCTCCATTCTTGTTCGGCAGACAACTGTATTGTGCCTGGTTGTCGGCTAATTTTGCAGCATCGTTGCTGGTCACCTTTTGTATCAGGTCCAATGCCTTAGGCCCGGTGATAAGGAATTCACCCATGTGAGAAACATCAAAAACACCAACTCCATTCCGAACGGTTTCGTGTTCAACATTTACGCCCTCATAGGAAACTGGCATATTGTAGCCAGCAAATGGGACCATTTTGGCACCCAAGGCTTCATGCGTGGTGGAAAGTGCTGTATTTTTCATGCCTATGCTTTGTTTTATTGGATTGCAAATTTAGAGATTCTCATTGAGCTAACATGGAATTACGCCGAATGTTTTCAACAGTTGCCAAGTTATGCCCAATGGAGTCATTGTAATTTAAAATGTATCTTTACTTGAATAGAAAACCGATTAAATTTCCAGCCTGCAATTCGATTCAACAATGAACATATTTTCAGCAAAACAACTTTACGAAGCCGATAAGATCACCACCGAAAAACAAGAGATTTCCTCCTTGGATCTAATGGAACGTGCGGCCGGGCAGATCTACAATTGGCTGCACCAGCGGATGCAGGGAGCCCAAGTTCCTATCCATATTTTCTGCGGAATTGGGAATAACGGTGGTGATGGGCTGGCCCTGGGAAGGATGCTCCTTGATAGTGGGTATGTGGTCACGATTTATGTGGCCAATTTCACCGATAAACGCTCCAAGTGCTTTCTCATCAATTATGATCGTATCAAAAATATGACCAAGGATTGGCCTATCCTGATGACTTCGGAAGCCGATTTCCCGGAGATACATGGCGACGATATTATAGTCGATGCGCTTTTCGGAATAGGGTTGAATCGAGCCCCGGAAGGCTGGGTTAAAAAGCTAATTCAATATCTGAATGCACAAAAGGCATTCAGGCTATCGATAGATATTCCAAGCGGATTAAGCGCCAATGAAGCTCTCCTGGACCCGGACGCTGTTGTTTTGGCCAATCATACGCTCACCTTTCAGGCTCCGAAACTATCATTTTTCCTGCCTCAAACAGGAAAATACGTGCCTTATTTTGAAGCTCTGGATATTGGGTTGGATCCAGAATTTTTGATGACAACAGCCCCGTTGGCGCGATTGGTTATGAAACCGATGGCTCAAACGTTCTACAAACAACGTGAAAAATACGCCCACAAGGGCGACTTCGGGCATGCCTTGCTTGTTGGGGGTAGTCGCGGGAAAATGGGCGCCATGGTACTCGCCTCTAAATCTGCTTTAAGAGCTGGCTGTGGATTAGTAACCACCTTTGTACCCGCACATGGCAGCGATATATTGCAACAAGCAGTCCCAGAGGTAATGACTCTATCCGACTTAAATTCTGATATAATCTCGAAGGTTGAATTCAATTTTAAGCCCAAGGTGATTGCCATAGGTCCCGGGATGGGCACGTCCAAGAAGACCCTTGAAGCATTAAACGGCCTGCTTAGCGATTCGAATACGCCCATGGTGATCGATGCAGACGCCATCAATTTGATTGCTGAGAACAAGGAATTATTGAAATCTGTCCCAAAACAGTCGATCTTAACCCCTCATCCCGGAGAGCTGGAACGCTTGGTTGGATCCTGGAAACATGATTATGAAAAGTTGGAGAAGACCCAAGCCCTGGCAAAAAAACACGACATAATTATTGTTATCAAGGGAGCCAACACCATCACAATCTTTGGAGATGAGATGTTCATTAACAGTACCGGGAATCCCGGGATGGCTACTGCCGGGAGTGGCGATGTATTGACTGGAATAATCACTGGAATGGTAGCTCAGGGTTATGAACCACTTGTTGCCACGCTTTTTGGTGTTTACCTTCATGGAAGTGCCGGCAACCTGGTGGCACAACAAACAGGATTTGAAGCTTTAATGTCCGGAGATATCGTAAATACACTGGGGCAGGCATTTCTGGAGCTATTTAAACAAGAACAGCCACCACAAGGAGCTGAGGCTGAAGGTGCAGAGCAAGCTTAGCCTCTTTTATAGTGCATAAGTTAATTAATATTCAGTACAGAATTTAGTTTGTTCAGAAGGAAAAATTCTGAAAACAATCGCAGAAAATGGTATTTTTGCGACAAACAACCACCACTTTATGCGCCCGACCCATTACGTAAGTAGTGACATTCTTTCCCTTTCCACCATCAAGGATATCATTGACGAGCACAAACAACTGGAACTTTCGGAAGAAGCAATAGTCAACATCCGGAAATCGTACGAATATTTGCATGGACAGCTTCAAAAAGACGACAAGCCTATTTACGGCATCAATACCGGATTCGGATCTTTGTATGAAGTTAGGATTTCCGATAAAAATCTATCTCGACTTCAGCATAACCTGGTCATCTCACATGCCTGCGGAACAGGTGAATTGGTGCCGGAATATGTGGTTCGCATGATGCTTTTATTAAAGATCCAATCCTTGTGTTATGGTTATAGCGGGGTGCAGCTTAAAACTGTGCAACGCTTGATCGATTTCTACAATCACGATATTCTACCTATGGTTTACACTCAGGGAAGCTTGGGAGCTTCCGGGGACCTGGCACCGTTGGCACATTTATCGCTGCCTCTGTTAGGTGAGGGAGAAGTGCTGGTAGATGGGAAGATGGTGAGCGCAAAGTCGATCTTGAAAAAACATAATTGGGAACCAATTGCATTAGAGGCCAAAGAAGGACTTGCCTTGCTCAACGGAACCCAGTTTATGAGTGCCTATGGCGTGTATTGTCTGATCAAAAGCTATAAGCTATCCTATTTAGCCGATTTGATCGCCTCTGTTTCCATCGATGCGTTCAATTGTAATATGAGTCCGTTTGACGATTTGGTACACATGGTGCGTCCCCATCGAGGACAGGTGAAGACAGCACAACAGATCCAGGAATTCCTGAAGGGCAGTGAAATTGGCGCTTCCGAAGACAAAAAAGTACAAGATCCGTATTCGTTCCGGTGTATACCACAGGTACATGGAGCGACAAAGGATACGATTCGATTCGCGGATAATACGATAAAAACCGAGATCAATTCGGTTACCGATAACCCTATCATTTTCTGGGAAAGTGATAGGATCATATCCGGGGGTAATTTCCACGGCCAGCCATTGGCCCTGGCGATGGATTACCTGGGAATTGCTATGGCCGAGTTGGGAAATATTTCAGAGCGGAGAACATATCAATTGGTTTCTGGCTTAAGAGGCCTTCCACAGTTTTTGGTTAAAAAACCAGGACTGAACAGCGGGTTCATGATGCCTCAATATACTGCAGCGAGCATAGTGAGTGCTAATAAACAGCTGGCAACACCAGCTTCGGTGGATTCTATTGTGACATCCAATGGCCAGGAGGATCATGTGAGTATGGGGGCCAATGCGGCGACCCAATGTTTGCGCATTATCGATAACCTGGAAACCGTGCTAGCTATCGAGTTGATGAATGCGTCACAGGCACTGTCGTTCAGAAAACCAAAAAAATCTTCCGAATTTATTGAATCCTTCATGGATCATTATAGAAAGGGAGTCCCATTACTTGAAGATGATAGATTAATTGGGGACGACGTTCATGCATCGATAGGATTTATTCAAAGCTTTTCGATTGAGAATGACTTATTATTCTAATTTTATAATATGAAAATCATAAATCTGCTTCCATTCTTTCTTTTGACTATCCTCATTTCCTGTAAAACCCAAAACCCAAAGATTTCATATAACCAGATGGTCGCAATGGCGTCTGTGGATGCGAGGAAACTAGTCAACGAGCCCGAATTCAATGAATGTGATCGTGGACGGAAGGAATTTGGAGATATAACATTAAAGAGCAATATGTGGGGGCGCTCCAAGATCAAACAGGGCAACCCGGTGCTTTGTACGTATAAAAAAGGAGATAATTTTGGTTGGAAATGGGAGATGCCGAAGTCTGCAAGCGGAGTGATCGCCTATCCGGCACTGGAAATAGGAAGAACTCCCTGGGGAAGTAAACAGCGAGGAAAAATAGCAGGTTTTCCCTTAAAGGTGTCCAGGATAAAAAACCTGACCTCAGGTTACGACGTCGAAACTCATGTGAAACATAAGAAGTTCAATCTATCGTATGATTTTTGGTTGACCGATATTGAATTAGGAGAAGGTTCAAACATTCGAACCGAGATTATGATCTGGGAAGATTATTTCGACTTTACTTCCTTTGGAAAGGTGATCGATAAGATCCAGACTCCTTTTGGTGAATACAAGGTACACAAGGGTCATTTGAAAAACGAGAAATTCGAGCAGGATTGGATCTACCTCGCCTTCGTACGCACAACCCCCAGAACCAAAGGGGCCGTGGATATCAACTATTTGCTCCAGTACTTATCCAGGAATGCACACATCAACCCCGAACATTATTTCACGTCTATCGAATTTGGAAATGAGATTGGAAACTCAAGCGGGATCACGCTTGTCAAGGATTTCAACTGGGATTTGAAAGCCAATTAGTGTGCACAGTTCACACAACTAATAGCTTGTGGCATTAAAAGTATTCTACCCATGGGTATGGGTTTGTTGCATCGAACGCAAATTCCGAAGTCATCATCATCAATTTTAGTCAGTGCAACTTGCAGGTTGTTCAGTTTAAGCTCGGCTTTTTGAAGCGCGGCCTCATTTACCGATTTATTATTAATAGCATCCATTCGAGAGACTCGCCCAATAGCGTTTTCCGGAGCAATGGGTTTTGTGAGTTCGCGGTACTTGTCAACCAATTCCCTGGTGACGGCGATCTCCTCCTCAATGCGGCGTTTGATCTGTAATTTTTCTTCCACTGGGAATAATTTCAACAAAGTAGTAAACGATATGCCCAATTCCCTGGGCAAGCAAGATGATCAAGATCCACATAAGTTTTTGATTGCTATCCAATTTCGGGTTATTATTCACGTGGATTATATAAATGATAAGAAGCGCTAAGCTAATAACCACTGCAAGTAGGATACATGCTATCGCCAATCCTATACCTGCACGGAAAGAAAATGACGATTCTTCATAACCCTCCGTCTGCGGCATGTTCAGGAAGACGGAACCGAAAATAAGTACTAGATACGCGACTACCAAAACGATGGGCATAAAGGTAAATATACCTAACCAGACTTTCTTGCTTTTCGTCATCGTTCAAATTTAAAAGGCTACGATTCCGTAGCCTTTTTTTGTTTTTTCACTTTGATAGTGAGTTCTTCTTTTTTCTCGTCCAGATCCATGGTGATCGTATCACCTTCCTTCAGGTTTGAATTGATGATCTCTTCGGCGAGGGCATCTTCAATGTATTTCTGGATGGCTCTCTTAAGCGGACGGGCACCATATTCCTTATCGAAGCCTTTGTCGGCTATGTAATCCTTGGCCTTATCGGTCAAATTCAAGGTGTAGCCGAGATCCAGGATACGATCGAACAATTGGTTTAATTCTATATCGATGATCTTGTGAATATGTTCTCTTTCCAAATTATTGAAGACCATCACATCGTCTACACGATTCAGGAATTCTGGTGCAAATGCCTTCTTTAAGGCGTTTTCTATAATACTTTTGGCGTGTGAATCTGCCTGGCTTTCCTTTGCCGATGTTCCAAAACCAACACCTTGCCCAAAATCCTTCAATTTTCTGGCTCCAATATTGGAGGTCATAATTATGATCGTATTTCTGAAATCGATCTTTCTGCCAAGACTATCGGTTAAGTAGCCATCATCCAGCACCTGTAACAACATATTGAACACATCGGGATGTGCTTTTTCGATCTCGTCCAATAATACCACTGCATAAGGCTTACGGCGAATTTTTTCGGTGAGCTGTCCGCCTTCCTCATAACCCACATATCCCGGAGGAGCTCCAATAAGTCGTGATACGGCAAATTTTTCCATGTATTCGCTCATATCAATCCGCACCAGGGCATTATCACTGTCGAATAATTCACGGGCCAGTACTTTTGCCAACTGCGTCTTTCCAACACCTGTTTGTCCCAGGAAGATGAATGATCCTATTGGCTTGTTTGGATCTTTCAACCCGGCACGGTTTCGTTGAATGGCTTTCACCACCTTTGCTACCGCTTCATCCTGGCCAATCACTTTGCCTTTGATTCGGTCGGGTAGGGCAGCCAATTTTGTGCTTTCTGTTTGAGCAATTCGATTCACAGGGATTCCAGTCATCATAGAAACCACTTCAGCCACGTTTTCTTCATCCACCACCTCTTTGTGAAGTTTGGATTCCTTTTCCCAGGCTTCCTGAGCCGTTGAAAGCTCTTTCTCCAGGTTCTTTTCGTCATCTCTCAATTTTGCTGCCTCTTCGTACTTCTGTTTCTTCACTACAGAATTTTTCAGCTCACGTACTTCCTCCAATTTACTCTCAATATCGAGGATCTTATCCGGTACATTGATGTTGGTGATATGCACCCTTGAACCAGCTTCATCCAGGGCGTCAATAGCCTTGTCTGGTAAAAAACGCTCTGTCATGTACCTGTTGGTTAGCTTTACGCAAGCCTCCAGTGCTTTATCTGTATAGGCCACATTGTGGTGTGCCTCGTACTTTTCTTTGATATTCTGCAGGATCTCAATGGTTTCTTCCACCGTAGTGGGTTCTACCAATACTTTTTGAAATCGTCGCTCTAAAGCGCCATCCTTCTCAATGTATTGTCTGTATTCATCCAGGGTGGTCGCACCAATGCACTGTATCTCACCACGCGCCAAGGCGGGCTTAAACATATTGGACGCATCCAGAGAGCCTGTAGCGCCTCCGGCTCCTACTATGGTATGGATCTCGTCGATGAACAAAATAATGTCGTCATTCTTCTCCAATTCGTTCATCACGGCTTTCATGCGCTCCTCAAACTGACCTCGGTACTTGGTACCGGCCACAAGGCTTGCCAGATCCAGAGTCACCACACGCTTATCGTACAATATCCTTGAGACCTTGCGTTCAACAATTCGAAGTGCCAGCCCTTCAGCTATGGCAGATTTACCTACTCCGGGCTCACCAATGAGCAAAGGGTTGTTTTTCTTTCTCCGACTCAAAATTTGGGATACCCGCTGTATTTCAGATTCTCTTCCAACTACAGGGTCCAACTTACCTTCTTCGGCCTGGGCGGTAAGATCTCTGCCGAAGTTGTCCAGAACCGGTGTCTTAGATTTCTTATTTCCTTTGGCACTGCTCGAACTGGTAAACAGGTTTTCCTTGTCTCCTTCAGAGGCTGATGCGTCGTCTTCATCTCCGGGGAACGAATCTGAAGCAGATGGTTCTATATAATCTTCGTCGTTTGTGATCATTAATTTGAACTGATCTTTCACTCCGTCGTAGTCCACTTTTAATTTGTGCAACAACTTAGTTGTAGGGTCATTTTCATTCCGAAGAATACAAAGCAGCAAATGAGCTGTATTGATGGATGAACTTTGAAAGAGTTTAGCTTCCAGGAAAGTGGTTTTTAGCGCACGCTCCGCCTGTCTGGTGAGATGCAGGTTCTTCTTATCGTTTGCACTTACACCGGCATTTGGATTTGCCGGACTTAAGATCTCTACTTTTCGCCTAAGGTGATTTAAATCAATATCAAGGGCATTCAGGATGTTTACAGCCTTACCGTTTCCATCACGCAGCAAACCTAACATTAAGTGCTCAGTACCAATAAAATCATGGCCTAAGCGCAATGCCTCTTCCTTGCTGTATGCAATTACATCCTTAACTCTTGGTGAAAAATTATCGTCCATAAATTCGTTCTCCTTGGTGTCTAAAATAAATAATTATTATTAGTTAATGGCAAAAACTATACCTCATTCAATGAGGTAGTAGTAAAAGGAACAAAAAACTTTCTTAATTCAAAGGCGAAGGTACGATAGTTATCAACGTTTTCATCCCTAAGATTTGTTAATAAAATCGTGAATATTCGGGCTTGATTTGGGCATCCAAACCTGCAAAATACCGTATCTTGCTTTCTTAGATTTTAATAACCAAAATTAACAAAAAATATATATGGCTGAAGGCGAAAAATTGATCCCAATTAATATCGAAGATGAGATGAAATCGGCCTACATCGATTACTCGATGTCGGTCATTGTGTCACGTGCCTTGCCAGATGTACGTGATGGTATGAAACCAGTTCACAGGCGGGTTTTATACGGAATGCATGAATTGGGAGTGAGATCTGGTACCGCCCATAAAAAATCGGCGAGAATTGTAGGAGAGGTTCTGGGGAAATATCACCCGCATGGGGATACTTCAGTATATGATGCCATGGTGCGTATGGCCCAGGAATGGAGCTTACGGTACATGCTGGTCGACGGACAAGGGAATTTCGGTTCTATAGACGGAGATAGCCCAGCGGCAATGCGTTATACCGAGGCCAGAATGCAAAAGATCTCGGAAGACATGTTGGCCGATATCGATAAGGAAACAGTCGATCACCAGTTAAACTTTGATGATACCCTTCAGGAACCCACCGTACTTCCCACCAAAGTTCCGGGATTGCTTATAAATGGTGCCTCCGGGATCGCTGTGGGAATGGCGACCAACATGCCGCCTCATAATCTTTCGGAAGTCATCGACGGTACTATCGCGTACATTGATAATAACGAGATCGAGATCGACGAGCTCATGCAACACGTGAAAGCTCCAGATTTCCCTACGGGAGGGGTGATCTATGGGTACGAAGGGGTAAAAGACGCCTTTCATACCGGAAGAGGGCGTGTTGTCATGCGAGGAAAGGCGAATTTTGAAGAAGTGAACGGACGTGAAGCGATCGTGGTGACCGAAATTCCGTATCAGGTGAACAAGGCAACTATGATCAAGAAAACAGCCGACCTGGTCAATGATAAGAGGATAGAAGGTATTTCCAATATTCGCGATGAAAGCGATCGAAAAGGAATGCGCATTGTATATATTCTGAAGCGGGATGCAATTCCAAATATTGTGCTGAATATGCTCTATAAATACACCGAGCTTCAGTCAAGTTTCAGTGTGAATAATATCGCCCTTGTCAAAGGGCGTCCTCGTTTATTGAACCTGAAAGAAATGATCCTCTATTTCGTGGAACATCGACATGAGGTAGTGACCCGAAGGACCGAGTACCTCCTTCGTAAAGCAGAGGAGCGTGCTCACATACTTGAAGGATTGATCATCGCCTCCGATAACATCGACGAGGTAATCAAGTTGATTCGTGCTTCCGCGAACGCCGAGGAGGCTCGTGAAGTGTTGATGAAAACCTTCGAATTGTCGGAGATTCAGGCCAAGGCGATCGTTGAAATGCGACTGCGCCAGTTAACAGGCCTTGAACAGGATAAACTTCGAAGTGAATATGAGGAATTGATGAACACTATTGATGACTACAAAGATATTCTTGCACAAAAGGGTCGTCGAATGGATATCATCAAAGAAGAATTAGCAGAGATCAAGGATAAGTACGGGGATGAACGCCGTTCTAAGATCGAATATGCCGGTGGTGACGTAAGCATCACCGATCTTATCGCCGATGAGAAGGTGGTGATCACTATATCGCATGCAGGTTACATCAAAAGAACCTCCCTAACCGAGTACAAGAAACAAAATAGAGGAGGGGTAGGACAAAAAGCTTCTGCGACGAGAAATGAGGACTTCCTGGAGCATCTTTTCGTTGGAACCAACCACCAATACATGCTCTTTTTTACTGAAAAAGGAAAATGTTTTTGGATGCGGGTGTTTGAGATCCCTGAAGGAAGTCGGACCTCCAAAGGCCGTGCAATTCAGAATTTGATCAATATAGAGCAAGATGATACGGTAAAGGCTTTTATCTGTACACAGGATCTCAAAGATGAAGAGTACATCAATAGCCATTACGTAATTATGGCTACCAAGAAGGGGCAAGTTAAGAAGACGCCTTTGGAGCAATATTCGCGTCCCAGAACCAACGGGATCAACGCCATTACCATTCGAGAAGATGATACATTGCTGGAGGCTAAGCTCACCAATGGAGACAGTCAGGTGATGTTGGCTGTTAAGTCTGGAAAGGCCATTCGTTTCGAAGAGGAAAAGACCCGGCCTATGGGCAGGAATGCCTCGGGTGTTCGTGGAATTAAATTGGGTGGACCCAATGATGAAGTTATTGGTATGATAGCCGTGGATGATCAGGAATCCGATATATTGGTGGTTTCTGAAAATGGCTACGGAAAGCGATCCAGTATTGAAGATTACCGCATCACCAATAGGGGTGGAAAAGGGGTTAAAACCATAAATATTACCGAAAAAACCGGTAACTTAGTGGCTATTAAAAATGTAACCGACAGTGACGATCTCATGATCATTAACAAATCGGGAATTGCCATTCGAATGGCGGTCGAGGATTTGCGCGTCATGGGTAGAGCGACCCAAGGAGTTCGCTTGATCAAGGTTCGGGACGACGATTCAATAGCCGCCGTAGCGAAAGTTATGCACGATGAGGACGATGTCGAGCTTGACGAAGATGGTAATGTGATCGAAGGAAATGAAACTTCTGAAGAGAATGGCACAGCAATTGATACTGACGAGTCACAAACTGAAAATAACGAATAATTAAAATCCCTAAAATGAAAAAACTTGTACTACTGGTGGGAATCATGCTGATTTCTACCTTTACATTTGCTCAAAAAAAAGAGGTGAAAAAAGCCGAGAAGGCCATAAAGAATGGTGAAGTAGCAGAAGCTATTTCTTTGCTAAATCAAGCCGAAGGCCTTATCGCCGGGGCAGATTCAGATTTGCAATCTCAATTTTATCTTACCAAGGCCGAAGCGTACTTAGCCGATGCTGGCAACAATAATTTCGATAAAATGAAAACTGCTGCCAAAGCAATTGGCAAAGCTGAGGAATTGGGCAATGCCGATGCGGAAAGACTAAGCATAGTGAAGCAAAATTTGAGGGTTGCTCTTGTTAACAGCGCGATCAACGATCAAAACGCAAAGAATTATGCAAGTGCCTCAGAAAAACTGTATACCAGCTACATGACGAATAAAAAAGATACTTCCGATCTCTATTACGCGGCCGGAAATTCTGTAAATGGAAAGGATTATACTACTGCGGTAGGTTACTACAAGACACTGCTCGACCTGGGCTATACAGGAATTCGTACCGAATATGTTGCCACCGAGCTTGAAACCGAAAAGGTAGTGGCATTTGCAGATAAAGGAGAACGTGATCTGGCCCTACTAACGGGTAATTATACAAAACCCGAGGAACGTAAGACCGAATCGGTGAAAGGGGATATTCTTCAAAAGATAACCCTTATATATGTTAGTCAGGGAGAGAATGAAAAGGCGCTTGAATTTATGAAATCTGCTCGTGAAGCCAACCCGGATGATACCGACCTTATTCGCTCTGAAGCCGACCTGGCTTATAAAATGGGGGATATGGCCAAATACGACAAATTGATGAATGAGGTTGTGAAGGTGGACCCTAACAATCCTGAATTGTACTATAACCTGGGCGTAAGTGCAGGCCAATTAGGAGATGACAAGAAGGCCAAGGAATATTATAGGAAAGCCATGGAATTGAAGCCTAATTACGATTTGGCACAGATCAACATGGCGGCGCTTCTTCTGAAAGGAGAAGGAGCCATCGTTGAAGAGATGAACGGCCTTGGAACTTCGGCCGCCGATGACCGTCGATACGAGGAACTTAAGCAAAAACGTGTCGATCTATACAAGGAAGTTCTTCCTTATCTTGAGTCGGCTGTTGCAACACGCGGAGATAATGTAGAATTGGTTCGAACGCTTATGAATATCTATAGCCAGTTGGCTATGGATGATAAGTATAAAGCCATGAAAGCAAAATTAGCCAATATGGAAGGTGGCGAATGATGCATTATTTCTTAAACTGAATAAAGACCGCGTGAGAAATCACGCGGTTTTTTTATTCGTTATTTTCTATGTATGCCTTAAAACTGAACCCCAAGATCGGCAGGAAACTGTGCGGGGATTTCATTTTTATCTTCCCCAAGATTTTGCCGAAGGTCTATTTCAATACCTCTAGCGATTGTGGAAATAGGAACGTCATTCGAAGTACCTTCAAAGGGGTTTTCCCCGGTGCGACCAATCCGCTCCATGGTGTGAAACATCCATGCAACAGCGGTATAGATAGGAACGCTAAACCAGATGAACAAATCGGCCAACCTGGGATGGCTGCCGGCGATCCCTTCTCCAATCTCAATAAACTGAGGCACCAATGCCATGGGCAAAAGCAATAACAATAACCACATGAAGTAATGATTTAAGGATGCGTATTGTCGGGGATATGGAAAATTCTTGATCCGTTCGGTTTGGCCTTGTAAGGTAAACAGTTCCTGAACGATTGCCTCCAGCTCAAGAAATGAAAATTCCCAAATAATCCCACGATCTTTTAATCCTTTAAGGTGGTTCGACTGCAGATAGAGTAGTGCGGTTTGACGATTGTCCTTACTCATGGTGTATTCCAGGTCATCCTTCGAAAGATAATTTGAAAGAACGTTTTCTAATGATTCCGTCTCTTCCGGGGGTTTGATCCCCCATTCCCGATTGGTCCTGTGACTACTGGTGGTTTCCCAGGGTTTCTTTTGTCGCATGGCATAGCGCAAGGCGGTCATCCAGGCAATATGTCGGTAGATAAGTTTCCTTCTTTCACCTTGTATAAATTCTTCTGGAACGTTGCCATCGGTATGTTCTTTAGAAATCATATCCTGAACGAAAACCCCAAAAGTACGGGAGGTATTTACAATGCCGCCCCAAATTTTTCTCGCCTCCCAAATGCGTCCGTAGACAGCATTATTCTGAAATCCGATCACGAAGGCCACCGCGGTACCAATTAGTGCCATTGGTGTCCAAGGTATGCTGAGCCATGAGAGGTCCAGGAAGTAATAAGCAGATACCCAGACGCCGATTATCAAAAGAAACAATAAGGTTTCAAAACGAGTCCATCGCACCATGTCAATCTTGCGGTAAACCTTGCCTATATACATAAAATAGTGTTTCTGTTAGTTCTACTTCAGATCAAAACTAACTAAATAATTCGTTTGATCACACGAAGCTTATGGGTATGAGTTCGCTTTTCAGTATTAAAGATCCCGGTATGATCGAGACGATCGATACGAACTTGTCCATGGGCATGGATGATGTAGTTGTCTTTCATTATAATCCCAACATGAACAATTGCTCCTTCTGAATTGTCGAAAAAGGCTAGATCACCAGCTTCACTTTCCTCTATGAAACTAAGTGGCTCTCCCTGTGTGGCTTGTTCGCTGGCATCACGTAGAAGCTTATGCCCATTGAGTTTATACACCATTTGGGTGAAACCGCTACAATCAATTCCGAAGGGTATCTTGCCTCCCCACAAATAGGGGGTATTTAAGTAGAGTAGGGCCGTCTCTACGAGCTGAGACTTTTTCTTTGAACCCGAAATTACATTTCCTTCGAATCGATGCCCCAGGAGTTTCAACCCGTTTAACTGTGAACCCATGGGAATGGACAGTAGCTGCTCTTTATTGTTGATCACAATATCGACCAGATCTGCAGAAAGTTTTTTACTTTCCTTTTTTAGAATATTGAATTCTTCTTTGGAAATGGGATGTATTTGTTTGGTGTCAACCCAGCCTTCATAGTTATCGTCCAGCAAACGAACCTTGCACCATTTTTTACGAGATTCAACAATTTTCATGAGTTCACCATAAAGTGCCTGGGTAACCATTTCGGAGCGATCGTTGGCCTCGGCTCGCAATGGTGTGACACTAAGTGGACTAATCCCGTATTTCATAAATGGTTGAGGAGTGAGTTCTGCAAGGTTAGCTTCGTTCGATCACCATAGCAGAGGCCCCACCACCACCGTTACAGATTGCGGCAGCCCCAATCTTGGCATTATTCTGCTGAAGTATATTTAGTAAAGTTATGAGAATACGAACTCCGCTACAACCCAGGGGATGTCCCAAAGACACTGCTCCTCCATTCACATTTACGTTGGAATCGTTTAACCCCAGTAACTTCATATTTGCTAAACCTACTACAGCAAACGCTTCGTTGAATTCAAAATAATCTACATCTTCCAGGCTAATACCCGCTTTGGCAATGGCTTTGGGTAAGGCTTTCGCGGGAGCAGTAGTGAACCATTTCGGTTCCTGCGCAGCATCTGCATAGCTTTTTATCGTAGCAAGTATGGTGAGCCCCAATTCTTTGGCTTTTTCCTCGCTCATAAGGATCATTGCCCCGGCTCCATCATTGATGGTAGAAGCGTTGGCAGCAGTTACAGTTCCATCTTTCGTAAAGGCCGGACGTAAATTTGGGATCTTGTCCATCATCACATTCTTGAACTCCTCGTCTTCGGAAACCACCAGTGGTTCTCCACGTCGCTGCGGAACCGATACCGGAACTACCTCATTGCTGAACTTACCATCGCTCCAGGCGCTGGCCGACCGTTGGTACGATTGAATTGCAAAGGCATCCTGCTCTTCCCTCGTAAAATTGTGTTCTGTAGCACATGCATCTGCACATACTCCCATGGCATGTTGTTCATACACATCCACCAGACCATCTTTCTGCATGCCATCTTCCAGGGTAGCAGGCCCAAATTTTTTACCATTGCGCATGTGCACATAGTGGGGGATATTACTCATGCTTTCCATTCCTCCAGCCACAACGATTTGGGTGTCTCCAAGCGCAATACTTTGAGCTGCCTGCATCACTGCTTTCATTCCGGAAGCACAAACTTTATTCACTGTTGTACATGGAACGGAATCCGGAATACCCGCTCCCAAAGCAGCTTGACGCGCAGGAGCCTGGCCTACTCCAGCCTGGACTACATTGCCCATGAACACCTCATCGACAAGTGAAGGATCCAATTGAATTTTATCGAGAGCACCTTGGATGGCGATGCTTCCTAATTTACTGGCCGAGAGTGTTGAAAGACCACCCATAAAGCTACCGATTGGTGTTCTAACAGCGGCAACAATCACAACTTTTTTGCTCATAAATTCATTATTTTTAACGCTACCAAAATTACGGATTTAAAAATGAACTAGCAATCTTTAAGGAGATCGCACTTGGGATAAGTTCATCTATATTTATACCTTTACTCAACGAATATTTCCTATGAACAAGTTCCTGCTGTTCTTTTCCAAAAATCAGTCCCTTATTTTTAAGGTATTCCTTTATCTCATTGCGACGGTTTTGGTTATCTATTTACTTCCCAAGGGAGGGAAATTCAAATACGATTTTCAGAAGGGAAAGCCCTGGCAACATGAAAACCTGTATGCTCCTTTCAATTTTACTATAAAAAAAGACCGCTTAGCCTTAGAGAAGGAAAGGGAAGCAATACGTGCTACTGCCATTCCTTATTTCGAAGTCGACCCCCAGGTGGAAATTGATGCTGTGAGTAATTTTGAGGCGCTTTTCGATGCTTCATATGCGGATAGTCTCTACAGGACCTCCAGGCAAGCAACACAAGCTCTTGGTTTGAACATCATTGGTTCGGTATATGCTTCGGGTGTTATTGATGAAGTTCATACTTACGGAACGGATCAATTGATCTATTTGAAAAATGGAAATGAAGTAACAGAGATCCTGTATTCCAAGTTATTACACAAAGAGGATCTTTCAGAAATTATTTCCAGTCGTACCCAAACTACATCGGTCACGGACATTACCCCACTCCTTGAGCAAATTCTCAAACGGGTGATCCAGGCGAACGTATCTTACAATGCACGACTCACCGAATCGGCGCTCGAAGCAGAGATCAATAGTATCAATCCTAACCAGGGATTCGTTGAAAAGGGGGCAAGGATCATCGCCAAAGGAGAGGTTGTGGAAGGGGATAAATACCTAATACTTAATTCATTGCAATCCAGATACCAATCGGAAGTATGGAGCCAGAGCAATTATTATTGGGTAGTACTGGGCTATTCGGTGCTGGTTTCCCTTGTATTTATCATGCTGCTATTGTTTCTTAAGAAATACCGTCGGGAGATCTATAACAACAATACCAAAGTAAGTTTCATTTTCTTCAATGTGGTAGTAATGGTATTCCTAACCACCCTCGTGGTAAAATACGATTCCACCTATATCTATGTAATTCCCCTGTGTATCCTGCCTATTGTTCTTAAAAGTTTTTTCGATGCGCGGCTCGGGCTATTTGTGCATGTTTTGACCATTTTATTGCTGGGCTTTATAGTTCCAAATAGTTTTGAATTTCTCTTCCTCCAGATCATCGCGGGAATCGTCACCATTTTGACCGTTTCCGAATTGTCTCAACGTGCCAATTTATTTATATCGGTGGGACAGATCACGTTGATCTACATCATAGGGTATTTTGCTTTTTTCATTATACAGGAAGGGAATTTAGACCTCATTCAATGGGAAAATTTTGCCTACTTTATTCTTTGTGGTTTGGTCACCTTATTCGCCTTCCCCCTTATTTATATGTATGAAAAGATATTTGGCCTGGTTTCCGAAGTATCCCTGCTTGAGCTTAGCAACACCAATTCGAAACTGTTGAAGGAACTATCGAATAAAGCCCCGGGAACATTTCATCATTCACTAAATGTGGCCAATCTTTCTGAAGCAGCGGCCAATGAGATTGGTGCTAATTCCATGCTGGTTCGGGTAGGGGCACTCTACCACGATATCGGGAAAATGGTGAACGCCACCAGCTTTACAGAAAATCAAATGAATGCTGTTAATGTCCTGGACGAGCTGGCACCCAAAGAAAGTGCTCAAGTAATCATCGATCATGTCATCAAAGGGATTGAAATAGCTCGAAAAAATAAATTACCCGACCGTGTTATCGACTTCATTCGAACGCATCATGGAACCAGTTTGGTATATTACTTTTACAAAAAGGAGGAAGACCTCACTGGCCAGGCCAATGAGGAAGACTTTCGATATCCCGGGCCCAAACCATTTTCCAAGGAAACAGCTATTCTCATGATGGCAGACAGTGTGGAAGCCGCAAGTAAGAGTTTAAAGGAACCTACTTCAACCAAGATCGATTCGTTTGTAGAGAATATTGTGAACAAGCAAATGGAACAAGGACAGTTTATCAATGCTAATATTACCTTTAAAGAGATTGAAACCATCAAAAAGGTGCTCAAGAAAAAATTGAATAATATTTATCATCTTCGGGTAGAGTATCCCGAATAAAAAAAGGCCTCGTTCCCCCCAGAACGAAGCCTTGTTTTTTGCACAAGCAGGGCTTTGGTTAGTTTTTTAAGTTCTTAGTGTAAAAATAGATAGCAACCGTGAGTGCTTGTAGGTCTATCGTAACAATTGATGCAATAGATGTAACAATTACGTTTTTACGTATTCGCTGGGAGTTTTCCCATAGGTTTCCTTAAAGCATTTTATAAAATAGGAGGGAGTATTAAAGCCAACTGAATAAGCTACCTCATTAATCGTTAGTCCAGATTCTGCGAGCAGCTTCGTCGCTGCCTTCAATCGTTGTGACCGAATAAATTCGGTCGTGCTCAGACTTGTAAGCGCCTTGATTTTTCTGTGCAATTGCATCCTGCTCATGGCGAGACCGGCCGCAAACTTTTCAGCATTAAAATCGGGATCGGTCATGTGGCCATTCATGATTTGCTGCACTGTTTCCAGAAATGATTCATCCACCGGGGTGAAGGCAATATCCTTGGGTTGCAAGAAGGTATTTTTGCTGTAACGATCTCGTAATTGTTTTCGAGTATTGATGAGATTGATCACTTTCTGCCTCAACACTTCCGCATTGAAAGGTTTAACAATATAATCGTCTGCTTTGTTCTTCAATCCCTTCAGTACATTGGATCCACCCGATTTTGCGGTGAGGAGTACCACCGGGATGTGACTGGTTCTTTGATCAGACTTAAGTTCATTGCACAGCTCGATCCCATCTTTAATGGGCATCATGATGTCGCTTATCACCAGATCGGGAATTACCTTCAATGCAGCTTCGAGTCCTTCCAAGCCATCGGCTGCCTGAGTAACTTCGAAATTATCGATAAATAGGGAAGCGATATATGCTCGTATTTCCTCATTGTCCTCTACAACTAGCAATTGTATTGCCTCGTCTGTTTCCAGGTTTTCTTCAGAAGTGAATGTTTCAAATTCAATGATTTCGGCAGGAGTTACAATGGAATTTTCATTATAATAAGATCTGCGAATAGGGATCTCCACCTGAAATGAAATCGAGTTAGGGCTCTCCTTCTTTGCCCTTACGGCACCGTTGGAAAGTAACGCTAGTTCCTTGATCAATGCCAGGCCAATACCAACCC
>JABDNM010000018.1 GCA_013043825.1 Flavobacteriaceae bacterium | reverse complement strand
TACCGGTATGACCGCCCAAAAAGCCAATAAACAGGTGGCCGAAGAGGTCATGATGAAAAACTATACGATCAATCATGGAGACATGGTAATCGATTATACCATCAAGGTGAAGACCAAAGAATCCGGTTATGTTACCATGCAAAAGCAAGATCTAACCAAAGAAGAACAAGATCGCGTTAGAGACGAGTTTAAGGTAACCAAGTTGATTAGTATAGACAATGATGTTGACCCATTCTATGATAACATCCTCGAGTTAACCTATGTAACCAAGGCCGATGATCATTTTGAAGTTGTTCAAACAAATGAAGGCTTCGAGATCAAAGTTGTAGGACAAAAACTGAAGTACAACTTCTTGAAAAAGGAATATGACGTCATGAAAAAAGAAACAGATACTTTTGACGTGATTGTTGTAGAGACCAAGTAATTCTGGTTCTCTTATCTGTTCGAAACCACGCCCTTAGGCGTGGTTTTTTTATGATACCATGAATTACTAGCGTGATCCAGAGTGGATCCGCTACTACAAATACGATCCTAAATCGAGCATAGCTCGATTCAAATTTTAGTTTCTTCTCGAGTTCGAACAAGTTCGACTCGATCTGAAACAAAAATCCCGAAACGAGATGTTTCGGGATCGTGCTTGATGTGGGTCATACTGGATTCGAACCAGTGACTTCTACCCTGTCAAGGTAACACTCTGAACCAACTGAGTTAATGACCCAAGCTAAACAGTAAAGATAAAAAAATCCCGAATTATTTTCGGGATTCTCCTTGATGTGGGCGCTGAGGGATTCGAACCCCCGACCCCCTCGGTGTAAACGAGGTGCTCTGAACCAACTGAGCTAAGCGCCCTGCTTCTAGGCGGATGCAAATATAAGTTAGTTTTTAATTAAGCCAAACTATTCAAACAAAAAAATCATAAAACTTCCGCCACTACAAAAGTGCTTCCTCCAACGAAGATAATGTCATCTTTGTCGGCATTTTTAATTGCCTCCTCATAGGCATCTCGAACCGATTCATAGAATGCTCCCAATAGGCCAAATCTGCCGGCCTGTTCACTCAGTTTTCCGGCATCCATAGCTCTTGGAATTGCAGGTGCGCAAAAATAATAGCATGCATGTTTTGGAAATAATGGAAGGATCTCATCCAATTTTTTATCATTTACAACCCCAAGCACTACATGTAAATCACGAAACCTCTCTGAAATTAATTGTGCCAAAACCAACGACAATCCTTCTTTGTTATGCGCTGTATCACAGATTACCTTGGGATGCTGCATGATCACCTGCCAGCGGCCTGAAAGTCCCGTATTCTTTATTACATTTTGCAAGCCTTGAATTATATTTTCGTCCAACATTGACCATCCTTTTCGTCGAAGCACTTCCAGGGTTGCAAGGGCCGTACGCTGGTTTTTATGTTGGTATCCCCCGTGCAGATCGGTAGGGTAAATTTGATCGATCACTTGTTCCGCAAAGATCAATTCTGAATTCTTTTCATGCGCTATTCGCTCAAACACCTCCACGGGTTCAGCTTGTTTCTCCCCAATGACCACCGGAACACCTTCTTTGATAATGCCAGCTTTTTCACCCGCAATGGTTGGGAGATCGTTCCCCAGGAACTGGGTATGATCCATTCCAATATTGGTGATCACTGAAACCTCCGGGATGATGATATTTGTGCTGTCCAGCCTACCTCCCAATCCCACTTCCACCACCGCGATATCTACTTCTTCTTTTCGGAAGTGATCGAAGGCCATTCCAACGGTCATCTCAAAAAATGACAGTTGATTGGTTTCAAAAAACCTTCGATGTTCATCAATAAAGTCAACCACCGCTCCTTCAGAAATCATATTACCATTTATCTTGATGCGTTCCCTGAAATCTTTCAGGTGGGGTGAGGTATATAACCCCACCTTGTAGCCAGCCTCTTGCAAAACGGAAGCCAGCATGTGACTGGTAGAACCTTTACCATTGGTGCCCGCCAAGTGAACACTTTTAAAGGATGTTTCAGGATGATCAAGGTATTCGGCTAGATTCAGTGTATTGGATAGATCGGCCTTATAGGCGGCCTGCCCAATGCGCTGATACATGGGTAGTTGAGAAAACAGCCAATTTATTGTTTCAGAATAAGTAATGATCGAAATTATTTGATGATCAATTTCTTGGTCGCATTCATAGATCCTCGAGTTATGTTCAGGTAATATACGCCATCCGGCAAATGCGCGATATTCATTTGAATCTTCTCCAGATTCGAGCTTTCTTCTTGAACGATTCTGCCCAGC